>DTYO01000109.1 GCA_012961845.1 Thermodesulfobacteriaceae bacterium | reverse complement strand
TGCATTGTCAGGGGATTGAACTACCAATGTACGTCTGTGTACTCTCCGCTTTACATCTTCGGCAAACTCGCGAACCAAATTATTCGGAATTATAGAACTGAATGGTCCGGGATAACTAGGCAGATGCGGTCAACCCGGTGACTAATTTCTGACTGCCGTGTAATGAGTGAATTTTGATTTTCAGAATGCTCCGGGTTTATCAATTGATTTCATGATAAAATTTCTATTTTTTCGTTTGGCGTTCAGGTTGCTTTTTATTTTCAGGGTACGTCTAAAAAATAGGAATTTTGTTTCAGAACAAGGCGGACAAGAAAAATAACCGCAGACATATTACTGATATTTCGAGGATTATTTTTTTCGTCCAACACGGTTATGGTGCAAAAGAACAATTTTTAGAGGTGCCTTTCAGAGGTTCCGTATGAATGTCTCAGCCATTATTACCGCAGCAGGTTCCGGGACCAGAATGGGAACCGGTACTCCAAAACAGTTTCTCAATCTGAACGGGCGTCCTGTTCTGGCCTGGAGTCTTGAAGTATTTCTGAAGTCGGATCTTGTACGGGAAATAATTATAGTGGCACCAATAGCCTATCAGGAGCAGGCAGTAGAAATTGCAGGTGAATACGCGCACGATTTCGATATCAAGGTGGTGCCGGGCGGGGTTACCAGGCAGGAATCAGTCAGGTGCGGATTGGAAGCATCTAATCCCGAAGTGAAGTGGGCAGCTGTTCATGATGCTGCCAGGCCGTTCGTAACGCTCCAGCAGATTGAATCCGTATGCCTCATGGCGAGGGAGATCGGTGGGGCCATTCTAGCTACAGTTGTCCAGGATACAGTTAAGCGGGTCGATGAAGATGGATTGATAATAAGAACTGTAGAGAGAAATGGTCTGTTCCTGGCCCAGACCCCACAGGTATGCAGGAAAAAGGATCTGAAATCGGCCTACAGGCTTGCGGATGAAAAGAATATCGTCGCAACCGATGAAGCCGGTCTGCTGGAGGTAGCCGGGATTACTGTGGGAGTGGTGGAATCTGGTTCAGGCAATATTAAAATTACAACTCCCGGGGATCTGAGGCTGGCGGAGGCCCTGATAAAAATCACAGGACAGGAAAGTGCCTGACATCCAGAATCGGATAGGCTTCGGATATGATGTGCATGAGCTGGTAAAGGGACGTTCTCTTGTACTTGGAGGTGTGGAAATCCCTTATTCTCATGGCCTCCTTGGCCATTCTGATGCCGACGTTCTCACCCATGCACTGTGTGATGCCCTGCTGGGTGCTGCTGCTTTTGGTGATATAGGAACACATTTTCCTGACAGCGATTCAAGGTATGCAGGGATTTCGAGTATCATTCTTCTGCAAGAGGTGATAGGAAAGTTAGCAGGTGCCGGATGGGCGCTGGTAAATGCAGATCTCACTATTGTTGCACAGGCCCCCAGGATGGCTCCCTACCTGCCGGAAATGAAAGCAAGGTTGTCTGAAGCCTGCAAAGTCGAGACGGCGCGTCTCAACATAAAGGCCACCACCACGGAAGGTTTGGGGTTTACAGGAACAGGCCGTGGTATAGTGGCTTATTCGGTGGTGTTGATCGGTTCCTGACAGAATCTTCTGTACATATTATCTTGGTTTTGATGCAAAACGGCCCGGTTTAACCGGGCCGTTTCATTACGTTTTTTGTTTTTCCTGGCTTGTTAGAAAAACCAGAGCAGTTCGGCTGCGGCACGTACGGAGATGTCGTCCGCTTCCCGTCCCTCAGCAAAGCTTACTCCTCTTCCGATGGCATTGAGTGCCTTTGTTATGTCCTTGCTTCCGTCACCCGGGAAGAAGAAGGCCAGCCCTCCTTTGAGCGCCATTGCCTTGAAAAAATGGTAACGGATTTCATTGTTCCACTCTACCCCCATGAAATTGTTGATTTCGACCCTTGAGTCAGGCACTGTGATCTTGCCTCGGTAATGGGCCTCGACAGGTGCGGACCTGTCAAACCACATGGCCATGACGTTGGTGATGAATGTCCATTTCCCGATTCCGCTCTTCATGCCTCCTCCCACCATGATCAGACCGGGGTTTTCATATCCGCCATAACCTGTCGGCTGTATGCTGTATAGAGGTTGGCCCAGGATCGGGACGGTGTCAAAGGAGATGCTCTGTTCACTTCCGAAGCTTTTGGTGAAGCGGTGGAGGGCACCGGCAGGAGTGAAGGCGTCATAGTCGCCGTCTCCGGGATCATCATCGCCCTTCATGTAGTAACCACCCACATGGACCTCGAACTTCTTGACATCGACGATTTTGCTCAGGTCGATGGTGAGGTCTCCGAACAAGGCCCAGCCGTTGATGTCGCTGTCAGCTGGATGTGCCCTGGTAGCGTCTTCCTCCCCAAAATTGTAGGCAAATTCCACTACAGGTTTGAAAATGCCGTAGACGCCCTTACCCTGGAGGGCGACAAACATGTTGTCCACAGACCTGCCTCTCAGCCGGTTTCTGTCCCACATGTAGAAACCCTCAATGAATGTTCCGGCCAGGTCATAACCGAGCTTGGCATAGTAGAAAGAGCGGTCCTGATCTTTTCCCTGGGAAGGAAGTCCGATGGGGTTGAGAACGGATGGCCGGCCGAAGTTGGTACTCAGCAGGGGATTCCCCATGTAACCGGCCTCGTCCTCGTCACTCTTGATAAAGGTGGCTTCCCATTTGAATCCGCCTGCCCCTCCGACTATGCCTATTCCCGGATCGTCCTGACCATAGACCAAGCCGCCATAGGCTATGTCTACACCTTGGGCGTCCCAGCCGGCCTTCAGCCTGGAGTGGATCCAGGGAAGGTTGAGATGTGCCATCAGACGTTCTATACCGAACTGCTGTGATTGGTCACCGCTGATGAAGTTGGTGCGGTCGGCGGACCTGCGGTCCAGAACAGTGTCCGATTCCAGCATCATGTATACATCCCAGTCCTCTTTGTGAGCGAAATTGAAGAAAAGACGGTTTTCACCGCGGATGAAACTGTCTTTGACAGCTCCGCCGGTTTCGTTGAAGTGTGTGCGGGTGCTGGTGCTGAACCAGTTCAGAGGCATGGCCTTGGCAGCCTTTCTTTCCTGGTCGAATGTCAGATCGCTGGATACACCAAAATCGCGATCTATTTCAGATGTGGGTACTATCCTGACCTGTGCACCCATCCTGAGGGTAATGTCACCGACGGTGTTGACCTGGACTGAACCCGGCCCGGCAAATGAGATACTGCTGAGGAACAGCCCTGCTGCTAACAATACTATTAACGTTAGATATCTTCTCCACATGTAATCAACCTCTACCCGTTTAGTTACATTGACATCTTTTGTTGGATTAAATAACAGCTTTTATGATTGTTGGACGATTTTCAGATCAAAACCGGATATATCACCTCCTTTAGTACTCTGGCAGTTTTACTGAATCATTTCTCTGACCAGCTCTCTGGAACAGGCATTGACTCTCTGTTCGTAGGCTGTCCTGACGATGGATACGTCTTCTGTAAACCTATGAAATTCTTCCACTGTCAGCGATTGCGGCCCGTCACACAATGCGGCTTCCGGCTGGGGATGGAATTCGACGAGGATCATGTTGGCTCCTGCTATCACTCCCTGTGCCGCTGCATGGAATATGTCGATAAGCCCGTCTGGCGCGTGCTCCTTGGATCCGACTGAATGGCTCGGATCTATACATACGGGCAGTCTTGTCAGCCTCTTGACAACCGGTACATGTGCAAAATCCACAAGATTGCGGTGCGGCCAGCCCAGTTGCGTCTTTGCACCCCTGAGGCACATGATGATATTTCGGTTGCCCTCACTTGCGATGTATTCACAGGCATTCAGGGATTCTTCCAGGGTCAGCCCCATGCCCCGTTTATAGAGAACGGGAAACTGGTTCTGGTTTCCCACTGCCTTGAGCAGTTCAAAATTCTGGGCATTTCGGGTGCCGATCTGCAGCATGACGCCGGTTGGGGCCCCAGCCTTTTCAAGGGCTTCGCTGATCTCCTCTATGTGCTGCTCTTTCAGCACTTCCATCGCAATTACTTTTATTCCATATCTTCCTGCAAGATCAAAAACCCACGGCAGGCAGGCGGCACCGTGGCCCTGAAAGTCATATGGACTCGTTCTGGGCTTGTAGGCTCCCATGCGGGCCGTGGTTATTCCAGCATCTCTCAATGCCTTGAATGCAGCCTCTACGTATTCGGGAGTATCTACAGCACACGGGCCTCCGAAGATGTGGAGTCCGTCCTGGTCGAATCTGATGCCGTTATAGGTGAAACCCACAGGAACGATGTCAATGTCGTCCCGTCCTATCTGCCGGTATTTGGTGGAAACCCTGATTACCCGTTCCACACCGGGAAAGGATTGAAGCAGCTCTCTGGATACGTCATGTGTGGACCCGATCAGATGGACTTCCCTGACCGTCCTGGTTTTGCCGGTCAGTTCCACCAGTTTGACATTGATGCCGGGAAACTGCTCAAGAAATTTCTTTATCTTTTCCAGTTCCGGTCCTTCAGACTTGACTTCGGGCTTTAGTATGACAATCATTTTTTTTCTACGTTTCTGTCCTGATCGATGTGTTTTTTATTAATAACATAATAGAATTGGATAACTTTTTTACTACCATTTTGTTTAATGGAGGTCAATACGGGTGGCAACTTGTCCGGTAATACTTGCGTCCAGCCATGATTATGGATCTCAAAAGAGCATTTCTATGAATCTGTCGTGAAATTGACTTATGTCGGCTTTGCATTCTCCACAGTAAAGTTTCACTTCACCCAAGATCCTGGAATCATCGTTTCTTGGAGTAAAACTGCCATCAGGGTTCTGTACATATCTCGTGGTGAGCATGACATCTTCTGCGATCTCGAAGAAATGCCAGTCGTTCCCACAGATCGGACAGGTGATTCTGCGGTTGGCTGGTGATTTGACCGGATAACGCACATTACCGTGTTTTTCCCCGGAGGTCTGTTTTGCTTTCTCACGATTAGTGTTCATTTTTGACGACTCACTTGTCTGGCGGCCATAAACCCGGTTTTTTGTGCTTCGCAACCTGAACTACAGACAGCTTTTCTGTATATTTCGCATGCCGTGGCTGAAACAATGGTTTTAAAACCATACCCAAGGGGTCTGCTGCTTTGCATCTCCGGTAAACCCGCAGACCGGACAATCCGAGTAAAATATGCAAGCCTAAAAGAATAAATTATTAAATATAACTTATATTGCTGAACGGAAAAAATCTACTTTTAAATTAGGTCCTGGAAAATCTGATTCTGTTATATGGTAACCAGTGTCTTTCCGAAATGAGGATTTTTGCTTGAGACCAACCCGGATTATTTGGTTCGTGAGTTTGCCGAAGATGTAAAGCAGAGGGGGTGGAGAGGTACTCCGGTACTTCAAGCCCCTGACAATGCAGCAGATATGGTAGAATCGCGCTTCGCCTTTGCGGTTTCAAATGCAGAACACTTTTTCTTTGAATTCACTGCACCTTTTTGGTGCAGCTTTTGACTTACTATTTTTCATGTAACGTGCTGTCATTTATGCCAATTAGCATTTGTTCGGCTTTTGGAGCGAATAATCTGGGCTCAATGCCTTTGAGGAAATTGACACAGGCATCAGACTGATATTTCTAGTATTATTTTTTTTCATATAAAACAGATGATCTGAATAAGAGATCGTTTCCGGACGGACACATCAGAATAAAGTAATTGCACGGCCAAGATCAATGCCTTACAGTTTGGTCTTGACAGAGATCTTTAGCATAGGAGGTCCATTAGAGTGTTTGTACGACCGTCATCCATATCCGTTGAGGAAAAAGAATCTATACTGGCGCGATTCTGGCGGAAGGAGCCTGCTCTTTGGGCCAGCCAGCCGGACGCCCAGGAGGAGGTCAGGAATCGGCTTGGCTGGCTTGATGTCCTGCCGGAGATGAAGTCATCCATAGAAGTAATCAACAATTTTGTCAGCGACGTGAGAGAACAGGGATTCCAGCGCGTTGTAATACTCGGTATGGGAGGGTCGAGTTTGTGTCCGCTGGTCATGAAAGAGGTGTTTGGTGCAGGTGAGGGATTCCCGGAACTGATAGTTCTGGACACAACAGACCCGGATGAAATCGAAGGAGTGGTTACAACAGGAGATTTGACCACGACGCTTTTTGTGGTTGCCAGCAAGTCCGGGACTACTGTCGAGCCCAATGCGTTGTTCAATTATTTCTGGCAGCTGACGGGGGAAGCGGTTTCTGATCCAGGGCGGCATTTTACAGCGATTACCGACCCTGGAACAACCCTGGACAGACTGGCAGAAGAACGTGGTTTTTGCCATATCTTCCGAAATCCTCCGGATATAGGTGGAAGATATTCCGCACTTTCATACTTCGGTCTCGTCCCTGCCGCCCTGCTGGGGTTGGACCTGGAAAGGCTGATTGAAAGAGCTGAAGACATGATCAGGCACTGTGGGCCTGAGGTGCCTGTAGATTCCAACCCGGGGTATCAACTTGGGGAATACCTTGGAGAGTATGGAGTCCAGAGCCGGGACAAGCTTTCGATACTAGCAGATCCCGCCATAAGGCCGTTGGGCCTCTGGCTGGAGCAACTGATTGCCGAGAGTACCGGCAAGGAGACCAGAGGTCTGGTCCCTATTTTCGGGGAAACCACCGGTATACCAGGGTTTTACGGTGGAGAGCGTGTCTTTATCTATATCAGGGTCAAAGGCACACCGGAGGATGAGTCCCTGGAGAGATTTGTATCAGAACTTCGGGAAGCGGAATTTCCCGTATACGATCTGTGGCTGGACGATCTCTATGACATCGCCGGACAGTTTTTCCTGTGGGAAATGGCTACTGCCATCGCCTGTCATTTCATAGGGGTGAATGCATTTGACCAGCCGGATGTCCAGGCGGCAAAACTGAAGACCGGGGAGGTGCTGGATGCCTACCGCAGTGAGGGCAGGATGCCGATTTCATTCTGGGTAGACCCCCAGAGCAATATCAATTTTCGTCCATCGAAGATACTTGCGCCATCCATGAAGAGTCTGTCTAGGGCCTTGAGAGACATATTTACAGTCTTGCCCTCGTGGGGATACTTGGCTTTTCTTCCGTATCTTCCATATGATTCCGAAGTGGATGAAATAATCGGCAGCATGCGCTATATGGTGAGGCAGGAAAAGGGTTGCGCTACCACAATGGGTTATGGTCCACGGTATCTTCATTCCACTGGCCAGATTCACAAGGGAGGGCCATATTCTGCCGCATTTCTCATCTTCACCAGGAAGAGAAAAAAAGATTATCCGACCGTTCCCGGCTTCCAGGTGTCTTTCTGGCACATGCAGTTTGCCCAGGCAGTAGGAGACTTCGAGGTTCTTTCAGAGGCTGGGAAGAGGGCTGTTCTGATCCATCTTCCGGACGACTATCGACTGGGACTGACGACATTCAGCAAAGTCCTTGCCAGGGCTGTCCGGCTTTGATGCTGCAAACAGCCATACTGAAAAGCCGCTGATATCTTATCGGCCTGCTGATCATGGAAGTCTGGCGCAACAAGCTGCTGGTGATGCTTGGTCTGCTGTCTGTTTTATGGCTGTCAGGCATAGCCGGTTATATGGTCCTAGAGGAATGGTCTTTTCTTGAGGCCTTTTATATGACGGCTATTTCTCTGACTACGGTGGGCTACGGAGAGATACACCCCCTGAGTGATCAGGGACGGATTTTTACGGCCATACTGATAACGTCGGGAGTCGGTTTCTTTTTTTATGCCCTTCATGTACTGGCGGAAGTGCTGCTGGAAGGCCATCTAAGGGGATTTATGCTGAGGAGACGGATGGAAAAGGCAATTTCCAAGCTTACAAATCACTACATCGTATGCGGATACGGACGCCTTGGCACGACTATCAGCAAAATCTTTGCTGAACGCGGATATCCTGTGGTCATAATAGAAAATGATGCTTCGCTTGCAGGCGAACTGGACAGAAACGGGCTCCTTTATGTCATCGGTGATGCCACGCTGGATGAAGTGCTGATTATGGCAGGTATAAACAATGCCAAAGGTATCATATGTGTGTTGAATTCCAATTCGGACAACCTTTACATTACCCTCACTGCCAGGTCCATGAACGAAGATCTGCTGATAGTCTCGAGAGCCACTGATCCCAATGTGGAAAAGAGGATGATTCAGGCTGGTGCCACAAAGGTCCTTTCACCCTACGAAATCGGTGCCAGGCGAATGGCAGTTGCCGTGCTCCAGCCTACTGTTATAGAATTTCTGGATCTTCTGCTGCATTCGTCCGAGCTCGATCTGGGCCTGGAACAGATCACGGTAGCGCCTGATTCGCAGCTGGACGGAGTCAGCCTCATGGAAGCAGATGTTAGGCGTAAGACCGGAACCACCATACTGGCGGTCAAACATCCGTCCGGCGAGATGATTATGCCTCTCACTCCGAATCATGTGTTCCGAGGCGGAGACGTCGTGATAGCCATAGGCAGCAGGGACGGCTTGAATAGTCTCAAGAGTCTAGCCTGGTGACAAGAAGTCTCTCTTGTCGGCGGCACTCTATATTCAGCTTGCCATGGATTGCGTTAATGCTTCATGCAGCGGACCGAATCTGATTCGGTGACGATTATGTCCATTTTCTGGTCATGAGGCTGGAGAGCTATCTCAGGCAGCAGCTGCAGACTGTAGGCCAGCCCGATCCGTACGGCCTGCGGAGCTGCTTCCGATAGAAATCTGTCATAAAAGCCGCCTCCGTAACCGTATCTACCGCATTTGAGATCGAAAACGCTGCCCGGTACCAGAACAGCATCTATCCGTGACGGAGGAATGGGCAGTGTCTTTTTCGGATCGGGTTCAAGAATTCCATATGCGCCGGGGGTGAGATCCCGGTTCCAGTCCTTGAGGATGTAGGTTTCAAGCCTGTGATCAGCCGTATCAGTCCTGGGAACAGCGACTATCATACCTGATGCTGTCCAGTCCCTGATGAGTTGGTGGGTCTCGACTTCACTTCTGAATGAGATATATGCCAGTACAGTTGAGTCGGATTTGATTTCAGGGAGGCTGTTGACGGTGGAACAGATTCTGGTGCTGTATTCATGCCGGTCATGGTTGGACAGTCTGTCCCTGGCTTTCAGGATCTCTGCTCTGCATCTGGCAATTTCAGTATTCACAAGATTAGTATTATTGAAGCAGGGATGGTTCTGGAAGATGTTTATTCCTGAATAACGGGAGGGACTACCGAACAGACGGTCAGGGCCGATGATGGAAAATGCGCAGGCATGAATTCTTTTTTGAACCAGAACGCAGCCATACCGGTCTGCATGTGCGGTCGCGCAACACTATGGTCTCGCCGGTGGACATTATTTTCATGGTCCTGGCCACCAGACAAAGACTTCCGTCTTTTGCATAGAACTTGGAACCGACTACCTTTATGCTGGCTCCCTTCTGAAGCCTGATTCCCATCTGTCTGACAAGCCAGTTGGGTGCAAGGAGCACGCGGTAGAGCCTGGAACCTGACTGAAGAGCTATGCACCGCAGTCCT
>DTYO01000108.1 GCA_012961845.1 Thermodesulfobacteriaceae bacterium | reverse complement strand
TCACCAAATCTGCTGCATTGTCAGCGCTTTGAAGTACCAAAGTACGTCTGTGCCCCTTCCGCTTTATATCTTCGGCAAACTCGCGAACCAAATTATCCGGGATTATGGACATTTCAGGGAATAGACATCGTACAATAAAGGATTATTTATTCCTGGCGCTGAAGGGGTGCTGCATGGGGGCCGCAGATATCGTGCCCGGGGTCTCTGGAGGCACCATGGCTTTCATCCTGGGGATATATCAGGAGCTGATAGCTTCCATAAGATCATTTGATCTGAATTTTCTGAGGCTGTTCTGCGGCTTTAGATTCAGGGAGGCACTCGCATGTGTTTCCTGGAAGTTTCTCGCTACGGTCGGGCTGGGAATACTCACGGCAGTATTCTCTCTGGCCAGATTCATTGAATGGCTCCTGGAGAATCAGCCTGTATTGATATGGTCGTTTTTTCTTGGGCTGATCCTGGGATCGGTTGTCACCGTGGGCAGGCGAATGGAAAAATGGAGTCCCGTACTGCTTGTGTGGTCTGCGGCCGGGGCGGCGGCTGCATACGTGGTTACCGGCATGGTGCCCTTACAGACACCGGATACGGAATGGTCTCTTTTCATAAGCGGAGCAGTTGCGATATGCGCCATGATTCTTCCCGGTATTTCAGGTGCCTTTATTCTGGTCCTACTGGGAAAGTATCACTATATCCTCAAAGCGGTAAACGACCATGATTTTATGGCCCTTGTGTGGGTGGCAGTCGGAGCCTGCACCGGTCTGGCGGCATTCTCAAGGCTTCTGAACTGGCTGTTTACCAGATATCACGATATCGCCATTGCGATCCTGGCGGGTCTCATGGCGGGTTCTCTCAGAAAGGTGTGGCCTTGGAAAGAGGTTACCAGGACAGTGGTGGATTCCCATGGAAGGATCATCGATCTGGCATATGTGAATATTTTGCCTGAATGCTGGAATGCAGAGCTTATAACGGCAACAGTTCTGGTTTCCGCGGGTCTGGTGGTGGTGCTTGTTATGGATTATCTGGGGGAGGTGTAGGTAGAAAAAATCCGATATTCCGGATCAAGTTTTAACCCTGAGCCTGTATTCAAGGTGGGTGCCCTGCCGAATGCTTTAAGTTTTCCCTGCTTGGTGGGATGTCTCGCCACATACGGAACCCGGCTCCCTTTTTTTGTTAAGCTTTTCGGGGCCAACCACATCCGGAATAACGGATTTGTGTTCTGTATTCAGCTTTTTTCTTATTAAATGTATTCGTCACACTATCGGAGAAACTTTAGGGCGCCTCAAAAAAAATGTTCTTTTACCCATAAATGTCTTGCACCGAAAAAATAATCCTCGAAACAGAACTGACATGCCTGTGGTTATTGCGCTCGTTCGCTTTTTCCCGGGGAAAAATCTGCTTTATAAAGGCTTCCTTCAGTTAATCATGACGATTTTTCTGCTGGTTGCAGGAATATTAGCTTGGTCCGGTACCTGGCTGTAATGTCGGGGTATAATGCCTGACACTTTTTGGTTGAATTCGCTGCATCTTTTTGATGCAGTCTTTGATTTCTATATCTTTATGTAACCTGCTGTAATTTATTTCAATTAGTATTTGCTTGGCTTTTGAAGCGAATAATCCGGAATAACTAGTGTCAACAATACAGAGTATGACAATGAAATACAGGAGTATGATTCTCCTGGCGGTGGCCGCCATAACGCTGGGGAATGCGGTAGAGTGTCCCGGAATGGATGTCGATGTGGAAGTCTTGGGTGTTGATGGTGATGCTAAAAAAAATGTCCTGGCTTACCTGAGAATTTACCAGGAAAAAGACGAAAAAGATTTTTCGCTGGCCAGACTTAAGTCCCTCCACTCGCAGGCTGAATCTCAGATAAAGAAGGGCCTGCAGCCGTTTGGGTTCTATAATGTCAAGGTTCAGTCTGAGCTTCGAGGGCCGGAAGGAAGCAGAGACAAATGGTCGGCCAGATATGTCATAGAACCAGGACAGCCTGTCGTGGTGAAATCCGTGCATTTCAGAATAACCGGTGAAGGGGCTGAAGATCCGGTTTTCTCGGATGAGTTTGGTATGAAGTTTGGAGAAGTCCTTGTCCACGAAAAATATGAAAATGCCAAACAGCACCTGATGTCCGTGGCGGCCAAACATGGGTACCTGGATGCCAGGTTTGAAAAGAGACGTGTAGTCGTAGATGCCAGCGACAATTCAGCATCCATTGAGATAGTGTTTAACACAGGCCCCAGATACCGCATCGGTGAGGTGAGGATACTGCAGGATCTTCTGGCTCCGGAGTTCGTCAATCGGTATGTCACATTCAGACAGGGAGACCCATACGATTGGGACAGGCTCCGGACATTTCAGGGGAATCTGATTGATTCTGAATACTTCAGGGAGGTGGAAGTCGTTGCCCTGAGAGAGGAAGCGGAAGGCGGTCTGGTCCCTCTGGAAGTCCGGACAAGAACCAGCAGGCCCAATAAGTTGAGGTTTGGTCTGGGATTTGCGACTGATGTAGGCCCCAGGTTCACAATGGACTGGCACAGGCGCTATATCGGCAGGTACGGGCATAAATTATATGCGGAAGTCAGCCTGTCTCCTGTAATCAAAAAGCTGATCGGCGAATACCGGATACCGCTCGAGAATCCGGTAACAGACTATCTGTCTATGAAGCCCGAGATTAACTGGTATGATACTCCCAGCAGAGATGGAGAGACCTACACCGTTGAACTGTCTTATTCAATTAAACAGGCGGGGTGGCGCAGAACCCTGGGACTGGACTTTCGGTTCGAAGATTACAATATAGCCACCCAGTCTGAAACTGGAAACGAACTGGTTCCGTATGCCTCCTGGACCAGGGTGGTATCGGATAGTCCGATCTATACATCGAGGGGTTACCGGCTCAAGACTTCGTTTCTCGGGGCAGTCGAGGGTGTTTTATCCACAGCTTCTTATTTCAGTTCCACATTTCATGCCAAGTTGATCAGATCCTTTCTAGAAGATTATCGTTTTGTAACCAGGAGCGATTTAGGGGTGACCCTTGCTGAAAACGTAGATGTCCTTCCTGCATCGAGACGTTTCTTTGCCGGGGGTGATACCAGCATCAGGGGATATGATCTGGAAGAACTTGGGCCTGTAGATTCAGCCAGTGGGCGGGTGGTGGGTGGACGCTATCTTGCGGTGGGTAGTGTTGAGCTGGAAAGAAGGATATATGGCAAATGGAGTGGAGCCCTGTTTTATGATGTGGGCAATGCGTTTGATCCAGATTATTCAAACACCATAACCCAAGGTGCTGGATTCGGAATACGGTGGTTGTCACCCGTAGGGCTGATAAGGCTGGATCTGGCCTTTGCACTTAGTAGGGAAGGCTGTCCGGTCAGGCTACATCTGGTCGTAGGGCCTGATCTTTGATGATGCCGAGCTGGAGCGGCGATATCCCATGCGAAAAATTGTGCTGTCGTTTCTGATTACCCTTCTGGTGTTCTCCGGTGTCCTGACTGGCACTCTGGCATGGATTGCAGGTACTGAATCGGGATTACGCAATGGATACCGAGTTGCAGCCTTGATATGGCCCGGTGTGGTCACCGTTAAGGAAATGCACGGCAGGCTCGCCGGTCCCATTGAACTTGAGGGAGTACATGTTAGCTGGGCAGGAGGAACCGTTCGGATAGGTTCTGTTGTCATTCAATGGAGTCCGCTGGATATTCTACAGGGAAAGATCCGGATAGGTGAGATCAAGGCCGAAGAAATCGTTTGTCATATTGCGGATATCGGGGAGAATACGGAGAAAGTAGATTCGTCTGTTCTCCCCGAAGTGAGTACTGTCGTACCTGTTATCCTGGAGGCTGTCCGGATAGAGAAATTCAGCATTGCCGGGCCGGATATGAAATCACCGTTTGATCTTAATATGTTTTTTCTCAGCGGGACATGGCATGGAGCCGCTGTTGACATCCAGCGCTGTTTGATAGAAACTGGTAGGTTTACCGCTGATGTCAGAGGAAGCTTCGTGCTGGCAGGGGAATACCCCCTGCAGCTTGAGGCTGAGTGGCTGGCTGACGGAGATACGCCTGCCGGAGGGGTTTTGAAGGCGTCGGGGACTCTGTATTCTCTTGATCTGAGGCATGATACAGACGATCCCGTGACTACCAGTCTGAAGGGAAGCATCACAGACCTGCCGGGTGTGCCTGAGTGGGAGGCAAACCTGGAAGTCACAGGGGTTGATCCCACTCTTCCTGTCCGGGGATTTTCAGGGGCGGATGTCGAACTGAGGGTTCATGGAGGCGGATCTGAGGATACGTATCATTTAGAAATTGCAGGTATTATCAGTTCCGATGACATTCCTCGTCTGGAGATCCAGGGGAAGGCTACCGGAGGACTGCGGATTCTGAGCTTGGATGAGATCAATCTGCACACCCTTGGAGGCGTTGTCAGGGGGAACGGCTCACTTTCGTGGGAGCCCCGGCCGGAATGGAACTTCAGCCTTGAGGCGTCCGGAATAGACTATGGACAGCTGTGGAAGAAGTGGCCCGGCCGTTTGTCGGCAGAGCTTGACACGGAGGGTTTTTTCGATGAAAGCGGTGTGAACATGTCGGTAGACATAAGGGAACTCAACGGCACCCTGATGGGGTATCCCCTTTCAGGAAGCTGCAGGAGTGCCTGGAGGGATTCTGTTTTAACCCTGACGGAGTGCCGTATAGCCAGCGGAGAGAGCCTGCTTCAGGTCAGTGGGACTGCAGGCAGGACCTGGAATATCAGGTGGTCACTGAACTCGGAAAATGTCGGGAATTTTTTACCTGATATTTCCGGAAGGCTGGACATGTCCGGGCTTTTGACAGGTGAGGGAAAACTGCCGGATATCCAGGGGAATATTAAGGCTGACCGATTAAAGGCACCGGGATACGGGATTGATGAGCTTGAAGGTGATCTTAGACTGGAACTTGGCTCGGGCCGCAGGATAAAAGCCGTTCTGCAGGGAAAGGTGCTGGATGTTTTCAACAGGCAGTGGCAGGTTCTGGGACTCTCCATTGACGGCACCATTCCTAAACACAGGCTTGATCTCATTCTTGGTGGGGGGCCTGTCGGCTTCTCGGCCGTTGTGCAGGGTGGGCTTGAAAAGGGCAATGTTTACCATGGAATCCTGGATTCTCTCGAAGTAAACGGTAAGCCTGGACAATGGTCATTGGAACAGGGTACTGAATTCCTCATAGGTTCTGCTGTCGGGCGGTTGGACAGGCTTTGTCTTGCGGACCGGGCAGGCGGTTCCAGGGGATGTATTGCAATGGATTACCAAGGACCCGGGTCATGGAAAGTTGCTGGAGATGTGGTCCAGGATGGAGGGGAACGAAGGGATGTGGCGGGG
>DTYO01000107.1 GCA_012961845.1 Thermodesulfobacteriaceae bacterium | reverse complement strand
GTATGGATATCGGCAGGTTGAAAAAACTCCTGTGCCTGCTGTACATTTGTGTGTGGAGCGAAAAAGATCTGGAGAGAACCTGACCATGGGAATCAACTTAAACAACATCGCGGTTGTTCTTAATGAGCCCAGATATCCTGAAAATATAGGTGCGGCGGCCCGTGCATGCAGGAACATGGGGGTCAGCCGGCTCATGGTGGTGCGTCCACAGATATTCGACTTGGAAAAGATACTGAAGACAGCAACCCATGAGGCTGCGGACATCATAGAAAATATGTCCGTTTTCGATGTCCTCAAGGATGCTCTGGCCAGTTTTCAGTATGTTGCGGGAACGACAGCACGGACAGGCCGGCAGCGCAGAACGACCCATAATCCCAGATCTGCGGCCGGCATTCTTGCCGGTTTCAGTAAAAACAATCAAATTGCCCTGGTCTTCGGTTCTGAAAGGGCGGGTCTTTCCAATGCCGACCTGAAATACTGCCAGGCCACGATAACAATCCCCACTACTGATTTCTCATCCATCAATCTGGCCCAGAGTGTAATGATAGTTCTTTATGAGCTGCATATGGCCCGGGCCTCAAAAAAGACCTTTCAGCCCAGGTTGGCTACTGCCAGGGAACTGGAGGCAATGTATTCGCACCTGGAAGAGAGTTTCAGGGCTGTGGGCTTAATAAACAGGCAGAACCCTGAGTACTGGTTGAGGCTGGCCAGGAGTCTGCTGGGGCGGGTGGCTTTGCAGTCCAGGGAGGTCAAGCTGATCAGGGGGCTGTCCAGGCATATCATCAATGCCCTGAACCGCAATGGAGGGGATACTAAAAATCGACCACTGTAGTCTGTTGTTTCCTTAGGGTTATGGCCTTGTTGAGATCTACTCCTGAGGATTCTTCGTCTCCGAGTTTTTCATAGATCTTAGATCTGAGAAAATAGGCGGGTGCAAATTCAGGGGCAAGGCCGATAGCCCTGGAGACACTTTCCACCGCCTCATCTGCAGCTCCATGCTGAAAGAGCATGGCTCCCTTGTGGTAATGAAATCTATAGTTTTCGGGTTCACATTTTATGGCTTCATCGATGTCCTTCATTGCTCCAGCCAGGTCATCTGACCTCAATTTTGCAACAGCCCTGGCTTGGTATACCCTGGCACAGGATGGGTCAGATTCCAGTATTTCGGTAAAGATAGCTATACTTTCCTCAAAATCTTCATCCATTAACTTCAACTGGCCATCAGCGAAACGGTCTTCAATTTCGGGGTTCACGGCATTCCTCCTGGAAACAAAAGATGTTTTAGGCACACATGATACAAAATATTCACAATAACTGCACGAAAAAGGCCGGGGTGCGACACCCCGGCCTCAAAGAAAACACGGCGCTTCCGTTAGCCGGAGAATGCCTGCTCCAGGTTGGGAACCATCTGTTTCTTGCGGCTCATCACACCCGGCAGAAAGACTGTCCGGCCTTCTAGCGTCTTGCCAAATGCCTTATTGATGATAGCAGGATCGTCGGTTACTGCCATGAGGTCAGTACCCTCCTCCATGATGTCGGTCAGCATGAGAAAAATGCTGTGGGCGTTTTTTTCGGCCTTGATCTTTTCGAGTTCAGCATAGAGGTCGTCTCTCATGTTGGCAACCAGGTCCAGTGAGACCAGTTCAAGCTGTCCGACACCTACGGCATTGCCGCTCATGTCGAAGTCTTTGTAATCCCTGAAAACGAGATCTCGGGCGGATACGCCTTCCACAGCGCTCTTGGCCTTGGCCATCTCCATGCCCCATTCCATCATGTCGTCTATTCCGGCTATCTTGGCCAGTTCTTCTGCAGCTTCTTTGTCCTGTGGAGTACAGGTGGCGGATTTGAAGAGGACTGTATCGCTGAGTATTGCAGACATCATGAGGGCAGCCACCTTTGGGGCGATGTCTTTCTTGAAGACGTCTTTATACAGGATATTGAGTATGGTGCCTGTACACCCGTACGGCATGGCACAGAAGAAAATCGGGTTGGGGGTGGTGATGTCACCGATTTTGTGGTGGTCCACAACAGCCAGAAGTTCGCCCTTGTCCCAGTTGTCCGGAGCCTGCTTAATATCGCTGTGATCCACCAGCATATACTGTTCACCTGTAACGTCCGTGCGGATTTCAGGCGGATCAAAACC
>DTYO01000106.1 GCA_012961845.1 Thermodesulfobacteriaceae bacterium | reverse complement strand
GCGGTCTTGAAAAAATATCTGGATGAAATCCTGAAGGATCCAAGGCTACAGGAGAAAATATTGCGCTACGGGCTTGGATGGGTCAGAGACGGAGACATCATATATAAATTTGCAGGAGACGGCCCCAGATAACATGTTGACTTCAAGGGCGATTGCGGAGTTCCATGAATACCTGTCGAGCGGAAGATGGGAGGAAGATTTCGGATACCGTACTCCGGATGGACAGGGAGAGATGCTGGATCTGGTGGAATCTCTTTTCGAACTGTGTGAGTTGGCTGATACGGTGTTGACTAGGAGGTTGTACCAGCAGATGGGCGGACATCTGGGGAAGAAAGGCATTCTGCCTGTAGACTGAAATGATTCGCCTTGTCACATTTATCAAATATGCCGGGATTCATCTGGAGGAGGCACGGACGGCTCTGCAGGCAGAAAACTTGGAAAAGGCCGCTGCGAGTTGTTCTGACATGGCTGTGGCCCTCGTCAAGGCACTGGATTCAGCCTTGCCGTATGTCACTGGAGACTTCATGGAGATGGATGAAAAGGGACTGGGAAGAGCGCTTTCTGAACTGACCGGATCCCTGAATGCTGCAAGAAACATGGCCAGGGATATTCTCGAATTGCGCAATCTGAAGCCGTGTTCAGGGTGCCAACTCACCAGGAGGGAGGCAGAGTCGGCCTTTCTGAAGGCTGACAGACTGTTCGCATCCATCAGTGAGTGTTGTGCCGTGCGGCCCTGATTCTTGCAGCTTCAGAAGCCGCTCCATTTGTCTGCAGGAGCCCTGCTGGGAATGGCTGTAAATTCGTGCAGTTTGCTTATGAATGACTTCCTGCTGATTTCACAAGCTCCAAATTTGACGAGATGTTGAGTTGTCATCTGGCAGTCGATCATGAAAAAGTCCCATTGGGCCAGCTTGCGGACCAGGGTCACAAACGCTATTTTGGAGGCGTCTGATTCTCGTGAAAACATTGATTCGCCGAAAAAGACGCGGCCCAGTGCCACTCCGTATAACCCGCCTGCGAGTTTGTCATGCCTCCATGCCTCTGCAGAGTGGGCATAACCTCCGTGGTGCAGTGCAATGTATGCGTTCTGCATTTCAGGCGTAAGCCAAGTGCTCTCACCACGTTCCAGGCGTGTTTCTGCACATGATTTTATTACCTCCTCAAACGCGTGGTCCATTGTCAGTGAAAAAGGTCTCTGTCTCATGGTGCGTTTCAGTCGCTTTGATATGTGAAGTTCCAAAGGTTTCAGTATCAGTCTGGGATCTGGAGACCACCAGCATATTGGGTCTCCGGGACCGTACCACGGGAAAATACCATGTTTGTATGCAAGGATCAGGCGGTCTATGGTCAAGTCGCCGCCTACAGCCAGAAGGCCGTTTTCATTTGCCATCTCAGGGTTGGGGAAAAACAGTCTGTCGTTCAGGAGAAAAACCGGCATGTTGAGAACTGACCCAAAATACTGTGTTCGCAGACATTTTGTGCAATATCTGCAGAGATGATTGGCGTTTATAGCAGGTTAACGTCTCTTGATTTATAAGGCAACCGGGTTTTTCCGGCAGAGGGGCTTATCACAGGGTACTGCAGATATAGGACTGACGGCATGCCCACGTATTCCGTGCAGCTCAGATGCCGGACAAGGCAGCAGATAAGCTCCCTGTGATCTCACCGCCGCCAGTCAGATCGCCGGACTGCCTGTGACGTTGAATTTCTCGATCAACTCTCATGAATAAGTATCTTGTCTTCATACTTATCATCCTGCTTGCCCGTTATCTGGTTGACCTGGCCGCAGAGTGGCTGAATGTACGAAATATGTCGATGCATGTCCCTGATGAGTTCAAGGGACTATATGATGATGACAGGTACAGAAAATCTCAGGAATATCTCAGGGATAATACCCGGGTGGGTATAATACGCGATACCTTCCATACTGGAATTATCATGGTCTTCATCGTAGCCGGAGGATTTGATCTGGTTGACCGGTTTGTACGCGGTTTCGGGCTTTCGAGTATAGAGTCCGGTCTCATGTTTACAGGTATACTGGCACTGTCGGTCAAAATAATTGATCTCCCTTTTTCAGTTTATGATACGTTCTTTATTGAAGAAAAGTATGGTTTCAATAGAACCACTTCTGGTGTTTTTGTTATGGACTTTTTCAAATTGATTCTGATGACTGCGGTGATAGGAGCACCGGTACTGGCGGTGGTCATCTGGTTTTTCGAAGAGGCTGGGGGTTTGGCATGGCTGTATTGCTGGGTGGCAGTCGCCCTGATTCAGATTTGTCTGATGTTCGTCGCTCCTGCGATGATTATGCCGCTTTTTAACAGATTTGAGCCTCTGGAAGAAGGGGAGCTCAAGAAAGCTATCGAAGACTGTGCAAGATCACAGGATTTCGAGATAAAGGGTATTTATACCATGGACGGTTCAAAAAGGACTGCCAGGTCCAATGCATTTTTTACCGGGTTTGGGAAATTTCGAAGGATAGTTCTATTTGATACTCTGCTCGAGAAACATACCGTGCAGGAGCTTGTGTCGATAATCGGTCATGAAATCGGGCACTACACGAAAAAACATATACTGAAGGGAGTGCTGCGGTACATGCTGACGTCAGGTGCGGCATTTTATCTGCTGTCACTGTTCATTGGAAATCAGGCACTGTTTCTGGCTTTCAAAATGCAGAATGTCTCAGTATATGCAGGTCTTGTTTTCTTTGGCTTTCTGTTTGAACCCTTTGCTGTTGCCACAGGTGTAATTGAAAATTATATATCCAGGCGCCAAGAACATGAAGCCGATAAATTCGCAGTGGAAGCTTGCGGAAGTCCGGAAGCGCTGATATCAGGGTTGAAAAAACTGAGTGTGGATAACCTGTCAAATCTCACCCCGCACTCGTTCACTGTGTTCATGCGTCACAGTCATCCCCCGATACAGGAGAGAATAGCAGCAATCAGGGCAATGGACTGAGACGGGTTCGATTTGAGTGCTGCAGGCAGCTAAACTGGGTCCCATAATATGCTTGAGATCAATTCCCTAATCCTGTCCTGTTGTTTTCTCGTACAATCGGCAAACTGTATGCCAATGATATGTTTGATCCCTTTTTTTTGTGTCCAGCGACACGATCCAATGATTTTGATGGGCGGATCTAAGGGTATCGTGATAATCAGCCTGGTACCTTCATCCAGGTTTTTCGATCCAGTAACCAGAATTCCCCCCTCACTGATGTCGATGAGATTTTCTATATAAAACCTCTTTCCATCCGAATAGCAGATCTCAAGGTCGGTCTCGATCCTTTCGCATAGTCTTTTATCGAGCCGTTGCTTGTTAGGTGTCTCAGAACACAGCAAATCACAGTCCTCCCATCCGGCAGCAGAGTCATTAAAAGAGTTTCAATATTTTTTTTATCGGTCAGTTTTTTGGGTTGTTAAAAAAAATGTTTCCGATCGGCAGGAATAACTGCAGCAACGTGTGAACAACGATGTATCAGCGGTTACAGAAACCTGATGATGACACCGAGAACATTGATAAAGTTTTCT
>DTYO01000105.1 GCA_012961845.1 Thermodesulfobacteriaceae bacterium | reverse complement strand
TTTTAGAGGTTCCCTCAAGAGCCACAGATTCTACTTTAAATTAAAACCAGGGGTGTCTCATATTCATTGACATGTTCCGCATATACATTGGGCTTTTCTTGGTGTCCACTAAAACGGGATAGATTCAAAGCGGCAGACTTTAATATACGGAACTTTTGGGCTGGCGATTCAAGCTCCGGGCAATCGTGCAAAAAAACATCTCGGAGATGCCGTGAATAGACAGCACGAGTTTTTTTGCATGCTTCAGTTCTTTATTGACACTAGAGAAGTTTAGTGGTACCCAACTTTATCAAGTATGCTTTGTTGAAGGCTTCAACAGCCTGTTACTAAACCGGTGAACACAGGAGATAAACCAGCAAAGGAGAAAAGTCATGGCTTCTTCTCGTGCTTCCATAAAAGGCAGGAAAGACGGTCGGAACGTTGCCGTGGTCCCGGATGGTCTGTCGGTGCTGGATTCCGTCAGGAATTCACTGAATCATATGGGGGATCTGATAAATTCCACAAAACATGCCATGTCGGAATATATACAGATTCAAAAGATGAACTCCATGGAAACCCTCGCGACAGGCATCGCCCATGACATCAATTCCTGCCTGCTTGTCCTTCATGCCGAAACCCGCCTTATCATGAGGAATTGCTGTGATGAAAAGACTCTCAACCGGGTGGGCAGGATAACAAGAGTGCTGGATGATCTTGAATCGCTCGTAGGGCACCTGAACCAGCTCGGACCTGAGGAGATCGCCAAGGATCTTCTGCCCAGAGATGTGTCGGTGGAAGTGAGCCGGGTGCTGGACGCAGTCTCCTCGTCTTTTTCAAACAAGAATATCGTGCCGCATGTCTCCACCACCAGCATGCCTCTGCCGGTACTGCTGTGTCAGGGAGATATGTGGCGTATTCTCAACAACCTGCTCAGGAACGCCCAGGAGGCAATGCCGGATGGCGGTGACCTGCTGATAGGAACATTCAGGAGGCAGGTGGACAGTGAATACTGCAGAAAACACGGTAATGCCAGAACAGGCACATTTGCAGTGATAACCGTAACGGATCATGGAAAAGGCATACCGCCCGACATGCTGGATAAAATCATTGATCCTTTATTCACAACCAAGACTGACGGACAGCTCAAGGGCAGACATGGATGGGGGCTTGCCGTGGTCTATGCCTTGACGCGCAGGCGGGGGGGGGGGATCGACGTGTCAAGCCAGGTCGGGCAAGGAACTACATTTGAAGTCTTTTTGCCTCTTTATACCCACGAAGAACCTGAACAGCAATGAAATCGAACACGTTCCAGGTAAAGCATTCCATCCCCGGCAGAGTCAGGGTGAGGATTTCCAGATTGAGGCAGGATGAGGAAATGGCCGGAAAGGTAGTTTCCTGGCTCATGAATTCCGGATTTGCCGTGCAGGTGGAGGCCAGGCCGGTCACCGGAAGCCTGATAGTTTTTTACGATCCTGAAAAGGCGGAAGAGCGTGAGCTTCTTTCTTTTCTTAGGGGCTGGAAGACTGGAATTCATCTGCAGACTGCAGGTCCTGTGCGGCAGTCCGGGGAAATGGTTCGGGATACAGGCTGCAGCCTGGAATGCAGGCAGTGCCGTACCGACTCCAAGCCTTCTTTTTTCAAGCAGATAGCAGGGCTAGTTTTCCTTACCGGATATGTAGTCTTTGTCTTCATAAAAAAGACCATATTCAGGCAGCCCGTATCAGAATCACCTCTCAGCCTTACCTCTATGGTGGCTGCCGTGGGAGCATGGCCTCTTCTGAAACATGCATGGGGTGACCTCAGGGAAGGAAGGTACAGAAGCCTCTTTCCATTTCTGGCCGGGACCTTCTTCCTGGCGATTATTATGGGAGAGGCGTTGACTGCCCTGGAGGTCATTTGGATACTCAGGGTCGGCACGCTGCTGGAGGATTACGTTGCTGAGCGTTCGAGAAAGGCCATCAGAAACATTCTCAGGCTTGCCGAAAGGGAGACCTATGTCCTCGTCGATGGAGTAGAGGTGGAAATCAAACCTGATCGGCTGAGGCGGGGCGATGTCGTAGTCTGTCACACTGGTGAAAAGATCCCTGTGGACGGAACCATAGTAAGAGGGGAGGCGCTGGTGGATGAATCCCCTATTACAGGCAGGGCTGAGCCGGAAGAGCGAAGGGCTGGGGACCGGGTGTTTGCCGGTGTTATAGTGACTCAGGGCGTCATTTGCATAAGCGCAGAAAAAGTCGGAGATTCCACATATCTTGCACGTATCCTGCGCATGGTGGAGGAATCTCTGGAAACTCGTGCTCCTTCGGAAAAAAAGGCTGATGCCCTTGCAGATCGCCTTATGCGCATTGGATTTCTGACAGTCGCAGGCACTTTTCTGATCACATTTGATCCCATGCGGGCCTTTACCGTATTGCTGGTGCTTGCATGTCCATGTGCGACAGTCCTTGCGGCCTCAACGGCAGTCTCAGCCGCCCTTGCCAATGCGGCCAAAAATCATGTCCTGATAAAAGGCGGACTCTACCTGGAGGAGATCGGTCGGGCCGATACCTTCTGTTTCGACAAGACAGGCACCATTACAAGCGAGGTGCCGAGGCTGGTGGAAATCATCCCCCGCACCCATACCCAGAAAAAGGATACGATTCTGGCGCTAGCCGCTGCTGCGGAGATGCACAACCGTCATCCTGTGGCCATGGCCATCGTAAAGGATGCAGAGGCTCGAGGTCTTGACATAGTCAGCCATGCGGTATGTGAATTTGTTGTCGGAAGAGGTGTGCGGGCGAAAGTAGAAGGGTGCGAGATCCTGGTGGGCAACGGGACGCTCATGGAGGAATCCGGTGTTGACTGCCGCTATTTCATGAAAAGGGCGCAGAAAGAGATAGAGCAGGGGAATATGGTGGTCTTTATAGCCCGGGAAAAAAAAGTGCAGGGCATGCTGATTGTGGCCAATACCATGCGACCGGATGTCCGCAACGTGATCCAGTGGCTTAGAAGAGATGGAGTGTCCGAGTTTCATCTCATTAGCGGCGATGCCGCACCGGTGGTTCAGAATATGGCCGCAGATTTAGGCATTGAAAAGGCCATGGGTGATCTGCTGCCTGAGGATAAGGCTCAGTACATCGACAGCTTGGAGGAAATGCGAAGGCGAACAGTCATGGTGGGAGACGGCGTCAATGATGCTATTGCTCTGGCACGATCATCCATAGGTGTGGCCATGGGGGCCGGAGGAGCGGAAGTTGCGATAGAGGCGGCGGATATCACCCTGGTTTCAGGCGAGCTGGAAAGACTGGTGATGTTGAGGCAGCTCAGCAGGAAAACAACCAATGTTATTGAACAGAATTACATGATAGCCATGGGGACCAACCTGGGAGGGGTCATGCTCGGGGCTGCGGGCTTTCTTTCACCTGTCATGGCCGGTGCTCTTCATATAGTCCATACCCTTGGAATATTGTTAAATTCAGGAAGGCTTCTTGGCTGGAAGCCCACGAAACCAGAAGCCCCTCAGACAAAAAGACGGATGCTGACAGACAGAGAGGAAGGAGCAAGTTGAAGCAAAAGCTTGATGAGGCCTTGGATATAATTTTTAGTCTGGCACCTTTTGCCCGGGTTCTTCACCATATCCCAGGCCGGATTCGCATAAGAATCAGCACGGAGGCGGCAAGATACCTGTCTGGAGATATGGCAGGTATTTCGGGCGTCATCTCAGGCCTGCCCGGGATAATGAATGTCAGAATTAATCCCATAATCGGGTCGGTGCTTGTAGAATACGATCCGAAGTTTTTTGAGCCGGACCTGTGGGAAAGGATAGTAGGAATAAACGGAAACTCTGAAGAAAAAGCGGGGTTTAAAAATGAACTTCTGGAAAGGATTTCCAGCCGGCTGAATCGATAGTGTTTGTCCAGGGCAGCTGGTCTGTATCTGCTTACAGAGTAGGCTTTTTCAGGAATCAGGCTTCAGCCGACCCTGTGATCTGGTGCGAAGTAGTACTTTCTGTACTTCGAATGCCCGATAATGCAGTAGATGCCGTACCCTGTGAGCAGATACAATGCAGAAATAATATGGGAGGAGCCATTAATTATGGAAAACAAACAAAACCCTTTACAGGAACCATGTGTACATGATCAGGAAGGACTCAATGTCCAGGAGCCGCCGGGAGAAAATGCCCCTGTCATGGAACAGGGGCCGTTGGGTCAGCCTGCAGGCAATCCGGGGCCGGTGCCGCCGGATGCCGGCGCCGCCGGGCCTTCAGCTGTGCCTGAAATGACGCATCAGGCACAGCAACCAGGAAGCACCGGCACCACAGCTCAGTCCCCATCGGGGCCTCAGACTGTTCAAGGCGGGGGGGCGGAAGGCGGGCCATATTCAGGGCAGGATGCCGCAGTGGGCAGTCTCGGCATGGAACAACAAGGACAATCTGCGCAGCCGGACCAGTTCTATCAGCAGCCTCAAGGGTCTCAGCCTGGAGACTACCGGATGGACCCACAAGCCTATTATGCAGCCTGGCAGCAGGCCGTGTGGCAGCAGCAGATGGCTGCGGCCCAGGCAGCGGCAATGAATCAGAATCCCTCATTTGCCGGCGGCAAAAGCTCACATTCCGGCTACAACTCCGGCTTTCAGGGCGATCCCGGCGCAAGCCCACATCATCTTAAACATGATGAGCACAAATATGGGCAGATGGTCCAGATTGCCCAGCGATTTTTAAACGGTGAGGCGGATATGCAGGATGTCATGAACGGCGTGTCACTCCTGGAACAGGAAGGGAATCAGTTCTGGCGGGGGATAATAGCAGGCGGCCTAGTGGCTATGCTCGTTTCCAGTGATACGGTCAGAGACAGTATCGGCAAGCTGTTCTCCCCGGAGAAAAGGGAGGAATGAAAAGATTATGAAACCATTAAAAGTAAAGGAAAAGGAGAAGATTATGAGCGCACCACAACCCCATTATCCGGCAACTACTCAATACAGTTATCCCGCAAGGACATATCCTGCAATAACGCCTTCTGCCATTACTGCCTCTGGAATGTTTGGAATGGTGGTGGGGACAAGTACTGCTCTGGCAGTAAATCTGCATCATGTGCAGGACGACAGAATGACCATAGGACAGGCCGTGGCAGACAGCCTTGCCAAGGGGGCTGGGGCAGGGGTAGCCACTGCTGTAGCCGTAGGAGTTGCCCGCAGTGTAGGAGGTGGATCCTTTCTGAATCTTGCAGTGCTTTTGGGCACAGCCACCGGTGTCGGCTATGTCATCAACTCCATCGGTAAAAAGGCTTCAACGGCCAAGGCCGCAACTTCCGAAGAGAAGGCCGAGAAGACGCAGGGGGGTAAAAAATGATGGAAAATTTCGTTCAGCAACCTGTGTTCATGGCTGCTCCGCAGGCTAGTCAAGCTCCGGGATTTGCAGAAGGAGGCAGTCAGGGGATGCAGCAGCCGGGAGCTTTTGCTCAGGGATCTTTTGCAAGCCCCGGTCCTGTACCGTCGCCTTTTCCACCTTCGCCCATGATGCCGGGCCCGGACATGCAGCAGGCAGGCATGCCGCCAAGTGCAGCTTCCGCTCCGGAGAGTCATTCCGGAACAGAAGGACATCAGTGCGGAAAATCCCAAAGTTCATACAGCCATGTGGATCCTGCCCAGGCTCCACCCCAGGCCGGTTTCTACAATCCGCCCTACTATCATGAACAGTATCTTGCAGGCCCAAATCTTATGAATTATGGATTGGGGTTCCCTCCCTTTGCAGCACCTGCTCAGCAGTATTCCGCCAGTGCTCCATCCTCATTTTTAGGGCTTAATTTCAATGACAGCCAATTCTGGAAGGGCGCACTTATCGGGGCAGGTGTAGTTCTGCTTTTGACCAATGAGTCCCTGCAGAAGGGAATGATGAAGGCTGGTGCAAAGATGTTCACCATGGCCCAGCAGGGTGTTGAGGAGATGAAGGAGAAGTTCGAAGACATCCAGGCGGAACTTAAACATAAGGCGGCAGAGTAAGTGCCACATGTTTGTAAAAGTGGAACGCGACTACTCATGGGGTTAACAGCACATGTTTGACCTAAATCCTGCACCTCGGATGTAAGGAAAACATAAGTAGCTTTATATATCAGTATATATAAGATATTAAGTTCGATTTTCTGAAAATTAAAGTTCACTTTTGAATGAACCGGCTGATTGTAATTTTTCCTTGCATCCTTTGCCCTTACGGGATTGGCGATTTTACCAAATCTGCTGTGCTATCGGGGGATGGAAATACCAAAGTATGTCTGCGACCTTGATACCTTGTTTCTTTGG
>DTYO01000104.1 GCA_012961845.1 Thermodesulfobacteriaceae bacterium | reverse complement strand
TGGTGGGCGGTACTGGATTCGAACCAGTGACTTCCACCGTGTGAAGATGGCACTCTAAACCACTGAGTTAACCGCCCGCGTTGTTTTTATTTAGTCTAAAAGTACAGCTGTTTCAACCCGGACGGTCTTTTTTCCCGTGTTTTTTACTAAATAACTTTTCCCAGAGCCTTCTGGAATTCCTGGTCATGTGCAACAGCCTCCAGATAGTCACGGTCATCGATCAGGTCAGACACATCTATTTCAGATATGTCCACAGAATTTGCAGGTTCACCAGAAGAACCGGTATCCGCCGAAATAGCGGTCCCCTTTGTTTTGTCCTCCTGAAACCATGAAAAATCCGTGGTCTGTGCCTCAATGGCACCAAGATCCTTAGAAATACTTTTCAGATCCTGGCCGCATTTTGAACACATTTCCTGATTGTCAAAGCTTATCCATCCACATTTTGTACATCTCATGGCATTCCTTCCATTTCAGTATAAGATTTTAGAAGGTATTTTCAAAACTGTCGGAAATTTTCTTTTCATCCGACCTCTTTGGTCTGCTGAAAACATAATACCTGAAATATCAGACATATACTAGTGCACATTTTTTTCTTACGCTACTTCATCAAACAAACATTCTCATTTTTGAACAGATGCCCGTCAAGTTTGCAATAAGTTCTTTGAAAAGATTGAAAAAATTGTTTATTCTCCCACAATATCAAAAACAACCATGAAGCCTATGAATAACAGCCAGCTTTCTCAATTAATATTTCTTATCGGACTTTGCATCGCATTACTTTCATCATGTGCATTTCCTGCCAGAAAGTTCCTTGCAGCCGATGCCTCCATAATCCAGAAGGGACAGACCAAGAGCGAGGTCATTGAACTCATAGGGATTCCGGATGCAGTACGACAAAATCCTGAAGACCGGGAAGAATGGTATTATTTCGATGAACGTAAGAGATTCTGGCAATACATCCCCCTGATCAGGCACATTGGTAAGCTCGAGATTCAGGGTATCCAGATAGTGTTCGAATCAGACAAGGTAACCAAGGTTGTCTATTATGTTCAATACCAGTAATAAGAAAAAAAAATTCAATGACCAGTTTAAGATAGCTAGAGAACGGATGGTCGCCCAGCAGATAGAAGCCAGGGGTATAAGAGATCCCAAGGTCCTGGATGCCATGCGGCGGGTACCTCGCCACCTCTTCGTAGACGAAGCGCTGTGGGATCAGGCCTACAGTGACTTCCCGATTCCCATAGGGCTCAGCCAGACCATGTCCCAGCCATATATAGTAGCCCTCATGAGCGAGGCGCTGGAACTGACCGGCAGCGAAAAAGTGCTTGAAATAGGTACGGGTTCCGGATACCAGGCCGCCATTCTAGCCGAGCTGGCAAAAGCGGTATTCAGTGTTGAAAGGATACAGTCTCTCCTCGCAGGGGCCAGAAAGGCACTGGACAAACTTGGATACAGCAATGTCCTTCTCAAGCTGGACGATGGAACCTGGGGGTGGAAGGACAAGGCCCCTTTTGACGCAATAATAGTCACGGCCGGTTCACCGGATGTGCCGAAGCCGCTGATGGACCAGCTGGCTGACAACGGCAGGCTGGTTATACCTATAGGTGATGAGTATTCTCAATCCCTTCTGAGACTGACCAAAAAGAATGGGGGAGTCCGCCAGGAAAATCTGGGAGGAGTCCGCTTCGTCAAGCTCATCGGAAGCCATGGCTGGGACAGGTGACCATGAGACGGGTAGGAATAATCGGTGCCTGCATCTGTGATGAGTCAACCGCACTTATGGCCGAAGAAATAGGCCGGGAGATTGCAGAACGCAAAGCCGTTCTTTACTGCGGAGGCCTCGGAGGCGTTATGGAAGCCGCAGCCAGGGGTGCATATGAGGCAGGCGGCAACACTGTGGGGATACTGCCTGGTTCCAAAGCATCGGATGCCAATCCCTATATCAGGATTCCCGTAGTGACAGGTATGGGACATGCCAGGAACGTGATACTGGTCAGGTCGTGCGAGGTCTTGATATCCGTCTCAGGATCCCATGGAACTCTGTCTGAGATAGCTCTGGCACTCAAAATGTGGAAACCGGTGATAGGCCTGGGTACGTGGAAAGATCTTCCAGACGTGCACTATGTGGAATCGGCCGGTGAGGCAGTTGAAAAGGCTTTCGAACTTCTGCCCTGACAACAAGTCTGTTTTTTCAGGCCGTTTCTTCCACTGGACAGCATACCTTCAGACAGCTCGGAATCACCTTTATTTTCAGTTTACTACCTCCTCTGTGCGGTTCCCCGTCCACATGAAACCACCCTATCTCCCGTTTCCGGATAATGGCTATTTCTTTACTCCGGAAGAGGGAATAGGCCGGAAATTTATCCACAGTTTTATTAAACAGCCGGTGTAGATTGACCATAAGCTGGAACATGGTGAACGGTTTTATAATACAGACATCCAGCAAGCCGTCCTGCACATCGGCTTGTGGAGCAATATATGCGCTGTTGCCGTACTGCTGTGTATTGGCCACAGTAAGCAGATAAATGTTTATATTGGAATCTCCTTCAGCAGATATTAATCGAATGTCTTCCGGTCTATATTTGAAATGCTCTTTAACTGCTATATAGAAATAAGGCAGAGATCCTCTCACACCAAAATTCTGGAAGTGCGCACTGATGTCGGCATCAAACCCCAGCCCACATGTGCCAAAAAAATAGTATTCGTTGACCATCCCTGCATCTATACGGCGGCAATTGCCTGTCATTAACACATCAAGGGCCTCGCTATGATCCAAAGGGATACCCATTGAACGCGCAAAACCATTTCCCGAACCGCATGGAATCAATCCCAGGACGGAATCCGAACCCACCAGCCCACAGGCAACTGATGTGGTTTAATTCAAACGGACACCGTGCTAAGAGTCAGAACAAGAAAGCGAGGTGTCCAATGACTGAAAAAAGAAAGAGGC
>DTYO01000103.1 GCA_012961845.1 Thermodesulfobacteriaceae bacterium | reverse complement strand
GTAAGCAAGGGTGATAAGAACGCCCCGCACACTATGGAAACGAAAACACAAAACACCCCCTGGAGAAGCCCTACCAGAGGAAAGAAGACAAGGCTTCCCGGCAGGGCCTGCGAACAGGTCCCCAGCCTGCCTGGCACAGGCAGGATCGTAAGAAACCTGACGGCCGCAAGGAAATTCTCTATTTTCCCATGCCGCATCTCAGTCACCGGCCTTCATACCTCTAGACACCTCGGCCTCTGAAAAAGTAGCCACATCCACCAGGATCCGGACTGCGGCATCTACAATGTTCATGGCAAGGGCTGCACCGGTTCCCTCGCCAAGCCTCATGCCAAGGTCCAGCAGAGGTGAAATCCCCAAGTATTCCTGCATTCTGCGGTGTCCGGGCTCAACACTCCTGTGGGCAGCTATGATATAGTCCTTTGCCGCTGGCGCCACTGTACATGCGATCATGGCCCCTGCAGTTGAGATAAACCCGTCCACCAAGACAGGCTTGCGCTGGGAAGCGGCCCCCAGGATCAATCCTGCAATACCTCCTATCTCGAAACCGCCCAACTTGGCCAGCACATCCAGGCCGTCGTCCGAGTCAGGCCTGTTGGCTTTGACAGACCTCTTCACCACAGCAATCTTGCAGGCCAGCCTGACATCGTCCAGGCCGGTTCCCCTGCCGGTCACCTCTTCCACAGGCGCCCCTGTCAGGGCTGCACAGATAGCAGCGCTTGGAGTAGTATTCCCTATTCCCATGTCACCCGTGCCAAACAGGTCCGTATCTGAACCAAGCTCCTCGGCCACCTCGATTCCCGCCTCAAGGGCACGGACCGCCTGTTCCCTGTCCATGGCAGGGCCTTCCGTCATGTTTGAGGTACCCGGAGCTATTTTTTTTCCAAAGATCAGGCCCTGGTCCACCAGATCGCCGAGGTCTCCGGCGACCCCCATGTCCACTACTGCCACCTTTGCACCGGCCTGCCCTGCAAGGGCATTGATTCCCGCTCCTCCCTTGACGAAATTCCAGACCATCTGTGTTGTCACTTCCTGCGGATACAGACTAACTCCCTCCTCCACCACACCGTGGTCGCCTGCCATGGTAACGATGGTCTTCCCAGCTACAGGCGGCTGCATGGACCTGGTCATACCCGCCAGATCCACTGCCAGATCCATCAAGCATCCCAGGGCCCAGTGAGGCATGCACAGGTTGTTCAACCTCTCCCGGGCCCTGTGTCTCCACGACCGGTCCGCAGGATCTATCTTATTAACCGTCTTTTCAAGCAATCCCATAAGGTCCTTCCCTCTGATCTTTCATCTGCGGGCTATTCATGCGGCAGAAATCCTGGCTGCAGCACTCCCATACAATGGGTCATCATTAACGGATGAGTGCAAATATACAGCAGATATGCAGGCGTACTCTCTTTTCTTCAAGCACCCGGCATCAAAATAGGTGCGCTCCCATCTGACCGATTACACTTGATTTTGAAGGGAATCCCCGACACTACGACAAATACAGCATCGACCCCCTGGGCCACGACCTGATTACACCTCCCCATGAGGTCACGATAGCGGCGGGCAAGCGCATTTTCGGGCACTATGCCGCTGCCCACCTCATTTGTGACGAAAACAACCTTTCCCCGGCGCCTCCTGCAGACATCAAGGAGAGCGCGGCATTTATCCTCGACCACCGTCTCGTTCACATCCCCTCGGAATCCAAGGATCAGGTTGTTCATCCAAAGAGTCAGGCAGTCCACAACCACTACATCTCCACCTGCCAGTCCGCCCAGTACCGAAGCAATGGAGATGGTCTCTTCGACAGTCTTCCATCCGCGCCCCTCCCTTTCCATGCGATGCCTCTCTATCCGGCCTTCCATCTCAGGATCAGTCACCGGACTGGTGGCCAGATAGACCTTTTGTCCAGGGAATTTCCCGGCCAGATCCAAGGCGAAACGGGTCTTTCCACTCCTAGCTCCACCTGTTATCAGAAAGGTATTTTCCATTGCCCAATCACCGTGTTACGCACATATTGAGACCGGTAAGCACGCCTTTCTCCTCATGGCAGCGAAGAGCACAGATACCTGCGGGCTTGATGTCAAACAGGACATAATGCTCGGGCGCAAGGCCCAGCATATGGCAGATCATCATCCGTATGACCCCTCCATGGGTTATCACCAGTACCGTCTCATATTCCATTCGCACCAGCCGCCCGGCAGCCCTTCTCACCCTTGCGAGAAAATCTCCTATCCTTTCTCCTTCAGGAAAGCAGAAATCTTCCGACCAGTCCGCCCAAAGCTCCACCATTTCAGGTTCCGACGCTGCAATTTCAGAAAATGTCATGCGCTCCCATCGGCCGAAATCTATCTCCCTCAGATCGTGGACGATCCGGATATCCGAATCCTGCAGTCCGACAACAGGGGCCAAGCTCTCCGCAGTCTGTACTGCACGCTTCATGGGGCTACAAATTAAAACGCCCGGCCTGTACGGCAGCACAGCACGCGCCAGCAGTGGGATTTCCTCTGTCCAGCCGCTACCGAGCCCTACATCGCTACTCCCCACATATGTGCCTCTGAATCGAGGCTCGATAGATGCATGTCTTGCCAGCAGAAGATTCTCCATGTGCCCCAACCTATCCGCTCACAGGAGACTGAAATTGCACTATCCGGCAATCAGGAGACGGCCCGGAAGAGTTATACCGGGCAGACACGATTTCGGCCCGTGGCGGATGACGCCGGATTATTCGGTTCGCGAGTTTGCCGAAGATGTAAAGCGGAGGAGGCACAGACGTACTCTGGTACTTCAAACCTGTGACAATGCAGCAGATCTGGTGCAATCGCGCTACCCTTGCGGCTTCAAATAGAGAACACTTTGCATTGAATTCGCTGCACCTTTTTGGTGCATTTCCTGACTCACTATATTTCATATAACATACTGTAATTTATGCTAATTAGCATTTATCCGGCTTTTAAAGCGAATAATCCGGGATGACGTCCCTGCCCCGAATACACCAAAAAAATCCCCGGACCGATCAGAAACCGATTCGAGGATTGCCTTTTATCCACGTTGTCCCGTGTCTGCCCACAAGATCAGGAGAAAAAACTCACAGGTACCTCTCAAATTTGTTCTTTTGCCCAGCAACCGTGTTGCACGAAAAAAAATAATTCTGGAAACATGATCAATATGTCAGCGGTTATTTTTCTCGTACGCCCTGATCCGGAACAAAATCCCTGATTTGCGAGCTACCCTGACAAGAGACAGGCACAATCTCTTGCCACACGCCCATGTCCACGGAGACGGCGGCAAAAAAAGCCCGGGCAGGTCTTCTGACTCTCGGATCTGCCGGATTCCGTGCCTTCCCATCACGCCGGGACTGACAGTGGCATATACGGAATACGTCCCCGATCACAGCGGCGGGCCCGTTCCGGATTCTCACCGGATTCCCTTTTCCCCGAGCTGACCTTTTTTACTAAATATCCATGAATAAGTCAAAGGGCATCCGTCCTGACGTTAAACAAAATTCCCGATTTTCAGATGTGCCCCGACATTGAAAATCACCGCGCCAGGAACTGACAAGAGAGACATCGCTTCCGACACACTGACCGGCCCTTTCACCTGCCATGGAATATGAGAGTCCCTTCCACCCTTGGAATAAAGGGGTAATTATGTCTGAGCCAGCCGGTAAAACTGGCACCACGGAACCCTCTGAAAAAACCGGTTGCAAACACCTTCCAAAGAAAGATCGGACCTGTCTCGCCTCTCACTTGTGCCACCGGCCCATACTCATCCGGATAGTCCTCAAAGAGACAGCCTTCAACAGGTTCTTCCCATGGATACGGACAGCCCATCCCCCCGAGTCCGCACAGCGGAGCGGAATAGTTCCAGTAGACATCAGGAATGCCGTGCCTGTCCCGCATGAAGAGAATCATCATACCTGAACGGCCCCCGCTTCCATCGAGCACAACAGTCATTCTTGCCCTGACAATGTCATTTTCTCCATTGCAGACTTCGACATATTCCGCTCCCCTGTAGTCGAGAGTTATGTACCAGTAGCCCATCTCGGCAAAGGTACCATCAAGGATCTCTCCGGCAAACTTCGTTCCGTAACGCACGTCCCCCATGTCCCTCCCCTTGGCGATCTCCACACCCTTCATCAGCAGAACGGTTTCAGCACCAGGGGAAGCAGTAGTAAATAGCGCGACAACAGTGGCCGTTGTAAATAAGATGAATCTTTTCATGGCATATCCTCCTGTATTATCGTTGGATTTCAGGAAACCGGAGCTTCCAGCAAAAGGCCCGGATCCGGAACCAGACCGGCATGATCAGTGACGATCACAGCCTTATTCCGCCGGAATCAGCTTTCTGAATTGATTTTATCAAAGGAGGACCAGCAGGATCAAACTGTTTCGGCCGGCAACACGGCGGTCACTCCAGGGAGCCATGGCCTGCGCACAGCAGGTTCTCAGGCGGCAGCGAGGGAATCGGACAGATAAAGTGTAGTTCCAAGATGCTTATTGTGCGGAAATACCCTTCTTTTCTACAGCGAGTGGGGGTAATATCGTAAACATCGTCAATGAGTTTTTCAGACGGATGCAGGACATACCGAACTGCAATAATAATTTACCGGGCTTATTCGGATCACGAATTTGCCAAAGATGAAGAGCGGAGGGGGCGCAGACGTACTCTGGTGCTTCAGGCCCCTGACAATGCAGCAGATCTGGTGAAATAGCGAACCCCTTGCGGCTTCAAATGCAGAACACTTTCTCGTTTAATTAGCTGCACCTTTTTGGTATAGCTTTTGACTCACCACATTTCATGTAACATGCTGTTATTTCTGCCAATTAGCATTTATTCGACTTTTGAAGCGAATAATCCGGGTTTATCTGCAGCCATGAAAGTTATTCAATATCTGTCCGGAAACGAGGTTTTTCGCACGAAGTCACGGCACCAGGGAAAAATATGCGCAGACATTATGTATGATATTTGAACATTATTTTTCCACATAACGCTGAAACCGCAAAAAAACCATTTCCGGACAGGCACTGTTGAGGACACTCAAACCATGCCGTACAACCAGATACTCTCTCTGATGATAGCGCTGCTCATAATCGTCGGAGCGGTACCAGAAGAAACTCCCCGGTTTTCCCTGTGGCACCTGGCAATGCTCTGGATGGGTAAGACGGCTGTGTGGGCCATTATTGCATGGCGCATCCTCAAAAGTTCAGACTCCGCTGCCAGAACGTCGTACATTCTGGACAAACTCCAGTGGACAGCCATGGCAATGCTGGCAATGGACTTTTTCATACTGGACATAAAGACCTATCTGATTACCATACCCGGATCCGAAAAATTTCCGACTATTACAGAAGTTTCAGGACTGCTGATGTACTTTTTCTACCTGGCTGTCCTGTGGACCGCAAACTGGAGGATTCTGTCCGTAAGGGGACTGGCAGAATCCGGTTGCAGGGAAGACCTCGGCCTGAGGCTGCGCATCATCATCCCAGCCCTGGTTCCGTACCTGCTGCTGGCCCTGCTAGGTGACATGGCAGGTCTCATTCCGTCACCCGCCGTCCAGGATTTTCTCAACACTTCCGAATTCCGGCTGGTTTATTTCGGCCTTTTCGTCGCACTGATCATCTTCTTGGTGCCTGCAATTATTCCATGGATATGGAAGTGCAGACCGTTTCCACAGGGTCCTCTAAGGAAAATCATTACGGATTCCCTTGAGAAGTCCGGAGTCAGATGTGCAGAAATTCTTCTGTGGCCCCTGGGGAGAGGCAGGGTATGCACAGCAGCGGTTCTGGGGCTGGTGCCCAGGTTCCGCTATATCCTTCTTACACCCTGCCTGGTGGAATATCTGCATCCCGCCGAAATCGAGGCAGTCCTGGCCCACGAAGTAGGCCATATCAGATACAGACATCTCCTGTGGTATGTAGTATTTTTGGGGGCATACAGTGCAGTCCTGTTCAGCCTTCTTGACCCACTCTGGACCTGGATGCTCTCCAGGCATTTTACCATGGAGTTCCTCGTTTTTTTCCAGGATATGCCGCAGTCTGTCAGCTCTCTTCTTGCATTACTCCCCATGGTCATCCTCATGCTGCTGTACTTCCGGCTTATGATGGGATATTTCATGAGAAATTTTGAGCGGCAGGCAGATCTCCACGTGTTTGATGTTCAGGGACACCCTGCAAACCTCATTAATGCACTGGAAAAGGTAGCCCTGGTTGCCGGCGGCATAAGGGAACAGCCCAGCTGGCATCATTTCGGCATTGCCGAAAGGGTCGATTTTCTCCAGAGAACCGCCGCCCATCCGGAACTGAAAGCCAGACACAACAGGAAGCTGCGTATGGGGAAGGCTGTCTTTCTGATGGCTGCAGCCACCATGATAACCCTGTCGACGCTATTACCAACCCAGACGTGGAAAGCCACTGCCAGAAGTAACATCACCCGGCTCTATTTCGAACAGCTCATGGGCAGAGGAGAGCAGCAGCCCGAATGGTATCTTTTTGCAGGACAGATTCTTGAAAATGAAAAGAAGTATGAAAAGGCCCTCCAGGCCTATCACAGGGCCCTGGACCTGGATCCGGAAGACCCCGAGATCCTGAACAGCATTGCCTGGCTATTTGCAACGGCCGAAGATCCTGAATTCAAAAGGCCCCGGGAGGCATTGATGTATGCCATACAGGCAGCCAGGATCAAGCCAGCCGCACACATTCTAGACACCCTGGCTGAAAGCTTTTTCATCAATGGCTACAGTCAAAAGGCAATAGAGCTGGAAATGGAAGCTCTGTCCAGGGCCCGGAACAACCGTGAATACTACCAGGCCCAGCTTGAAAAATTCAGATCCGCAACCGGCACTTCAAAGGAAAAGGATCTTACCGGTGATCAGAGGCAAGAAACTGATTGACAAACTCCATCATGTCCTTGATTTTAAATGGCTTGCTCAGGTAAGGGACCCTAGTCTCCTTGAAGAAGCTCTGGGTTCTGTCGTCAAAGGTCACTCCTGTGGTATAGATGATACGGCTGCAGTATTCAGGGGCCTTTTCAAGGAGCTTAGCATAGAAATCTATCCCGTCCAGGCCCGGCATCTTAACGTCGGACACTATCAGATCAAACGAATGCAGGCCGATCTTTTCCAAGGCCTCTTCGACATTTGTGGCAAGTCTGGCATCATAGTCCTCTGACAGCGCTTCCCTGAGAAGTTCCGCTATCTGAACTTCGTCGTCCACTATGAGAATCCTGTGACGATTAGCTCCGGGCCTGATACAGGACCACTTTTTCTGTTCTTTTGGTACAGATGAGCATCCATGGCAATCCACGGGAAGCCTTATTGAAAAGACTGTTTTTCCAGGCTGGGAGTCCACGCTAAGATCCCCATTGTGGCTCTTGATGATCCCATGGCATATACTCAGCCCAAGACCTGTCCCCTTTCCCCTCTCCTTGGTTGTAAAGAACGGATCGAACATCCTGCTGCACACCTCAGGAGAAATGCCGGGACCGTTGTCCGTTATGGCAATCACCACATCCTTGTTCTCCTGAAACGCCCTGACCTCTATCCAGCCGTCTTTATTCAGGGATTCAAAGGCATTCTTCATGATGTTGACCACCACCTGTTCTAACTGACACGGATCAGCCATCAGCTGAGGCACGTCGGAATCAAGCCTCACGCTCAGATCCACATCAGAACCTCGGAAAGACGCGGACACAAGTTCTGCTGCACTCTGTACGATACTGTTTATGTCGCACATGATACGCTTGGGCTGCTCCTGTTTGGCAAAGAACAGCAGAGACTCCACAATATTCTTGGCACCCAAGGCAGCGCTGTGAACTGTTCCCAGCCTCCGGGCGGTAACCTCGTCTATAGGCTGTTCCACCAGCATCTCAGTATATCCAAGTATGGGCGTGAGCTTATTGTTCAGCTCGTGAGCGATACCTGCAACCATTTCTCCCATCATGGCCAGTTTCTCGGCCTTGACCAGCTGGCCCCAAAGGATCTCCCGCTCAGTTGTATCTCTGCAGATCCCTACTACCGTAGCTCCTAAGTGGGGAATCTTACTGACACTTATTTTCATCTCGACCGGTCTTGGATTTCCCCTGCTGTCCCTGAGGGTAATATCTTCTATAATCGAAGTACCTGGACACTTCTGAAGGACTTTCAGATTTTCCTGGAAATTCTGCTGGTGATCGGGATTTACAAGATCTACGAGAGCGGTCCCGATCAAGCCGGAAACCTCCCGCTGGAGCAGGTGGGCCATGACACTGTTTGCAAAAACTATCCTTCCCTCTTCAAGAACAAAATAACCCTCGTTGAGTTCCTCTACCAGGGCCTTGTAGCGCTCACCTGCAAGGAGAAGCTCTTCTTCCATATACTGGTGGTCCAGAGCCCTTTTTATGGCATGGTGCAGGAGTTCAAACTCGAACGGTTTGATAATATAGTCATAGGCGCCATGCCGCAGGGATTCTATGGCAGAATCTATGGAAACATGCCCGGTCATGGCAATGACTTTGGTCTTGGGACAGTGGTCATGGCAGTAATCCATGATCTGGAAACCGCTTCCATCAGGAAATACTATGTCACTGACCACTATATCGAAAAATTTCTTAGCCAGAATACCAAGCCCTTCTTTTACACTGGTACTTGCGGTTACATCATATCCCATATGCAAAAGCAGAGTGGTAAGACTCTGGCACATGCCCTTCTCGTCATCCAGCACCAGTATACTGTTTTTCAACTCTCCCACTTGATATAGCCTTTCTTTCAGAAAGAATAACTGACCTGCGTCAATCAACAAATGTTTGATTGGTCCGGATTCTGCACTGTGTGAAGACCGGAAGACTCTGCCGGATTCACTCTCTTGCTCCAGGCAGCCTTATATCAAAACACGCACCCCACCCCTTTTTCTGCACAACCTTTATAGACCCTCCGGAGGCTTTTATTAAACCATAACACACAGACAGCCCCAGCCCTGAATTGTCTTCGCCCTTGGTTGTTACGAACGGATCAAACAGGCGCTCTCTAACATGCTCAGGGACGCCCGCCCCGGAATCCGCAACCTGGATAATGACCTCATCTGCATTATCACGGTCTATATGGGCACTGACCTGAATCCGCCCGTCGCCGCTGATAGCCTCCTCGGAATTTTTCACAAGATTTATTAACACCTGCTTGATTCCGCTTTCAGAAAGGGGGACAGGCGGCAGATCCTGATCTATGTCAAATTCCAAGTCTATACCTTTCTGTTCAAGCGGCTCAACCAGAAGGATCTCCAAGTCTCTTGCGGCATTCTGAACAAACCCTCGTTCTTGCCCTGTATTTTCCGCCAGGTCGGATGAAAAATCTCTCAGCTGTCTTAAAATCCCGGCAATTCTGTCAATTTCCTTGCTTATTGTATTGAGGATTTCCACATCCCTCTCACTGTCCTGGTGCTCCATCTTGAATATTGTCAGAAAATTCTTGATTATGGCAAGCGGACTGTTTATTTCATGCACCACCCTGCGGGCCAGCTCAGTACTGGCTCCAAGACGTTCAGCCCGCAACAGCTTTTCCTGGGCCTTTTCAAGTTCCTCAGTCCTTGCTGCAAGTTCCTTTTCAAGCCATTCAGACCTTTTTCTGCGTTCCTCCAGAAGCGCATGCTCAACACTGACATCTTCCAGGAGCATCAGCAGGCGCATCTTGTCTGAAATCCTGACAGCAACCGCCTTGATGTCTATAAGACGCCTGACTCCCGTGGAGTCGCGCATCCATGTCTTTCCAAGCTCCGCCGGCGTTCCAGAACCGGCACACTCACTGATCTTTTTTTGGGTCTCCAGGTTAAAAGAAAAATGTCTCCAAAAATTCAGCTCTTCAGGCGGGGTACCTGCCCCTTCATACCCAAGCATTGAGCGGCCAACAGGATTCCAGTAATATGCCCGGCCCGACAAATCCGCCAACAGCACTCCAACCGGTGCCCCTTTGAGTATCGCAGCGTTTATGGCGTGTTCCTTAGCCCACTGTCTTCTGTATTTGTATCCCAGCATGGAATGGGACATCTGCTTGGTCAGGAGCAGGAGCATATCGGTAGACCATTCGCGCCCCTCCCATTCCTCAGGCGGCATTCCAATCATGAGGACCCCGAGCTTTTCTCCAGAGCAGGAAATGGGCACAATAATGTATGGACTCCCCATCAGGCTTTCCACCTGCCTGTCTATGACTCTCAGCAGGTGTTCCCGGGAAAACTCGTTAGAATATACCGCAGCCCGTTCCTGGAATGCCCTGTCCCAGATGGTTCCGGGGCTTACCGGTATTTTTATGTGAGATGCCAGTTCATCTCTGCGGGTTCCATAGGCCCTTACCCCTGCCAGCAGGCCGGACTTGAGATGTTTCGCCAGTAAGAGGCACTTGAAATCAAACAGGACAGCCAGAGAACGCAGAAATGCATCATGTAGGTCTTCTTCCCTGTATGTATCCAGCATTGCCTGGAAGGCGCCGACCAGAAGGGAAACATCGAATGCCTTCTCTCTCAATTCTTTCTGGCCATCCGGCTCGTCAGAAACTGAAGAAGGAAGTACCGATCCTTCGGGAACGGTCACTTTCATCCCGAAAAGGCCGGCCATCTGGTTTACTTCAGAGATAATTGACTCCTGCAGGTCTTCAAGCACATCGGATGAAATCCCCAGCATCCTCTCCACAAGCTTCAGAATTTCACTCCATTCCTCTGGTACAGGCCGGGCAAAATAATGGCTAAGTCTGTCACCCAGAAACACCAGACGTACCAGAGGAAGCGCGGTCTCCAGTTCAGAGGAAGACCTGTGATGGTATCTGACCGCATCACACAGGATCGGCTCAAGCCTCCACTTGTCCAGCAGATCAGCCCCCACCTGTGCATGATCAGTGGCCCACACCTTTCTTTCAGACTCTATCAGAGTTGTCCCTCTGCTTGCGGTCTGGAGTATCTGGCCAAACTGCTGGATCTCATTCCTTATCAGGACCAGCTGCCCCAGATCATGAAGCAGTCCAGCGACAAAAGCCTCTTCAGGGTCTTCATAACCGTTTCGCTGGGCCAGAAAACGTGAGCAGATGGCAGTTGACAGGGAATGCCACCAGAAGGCCCCGAGTGAAAACCCGGGCTGGCCGGAAAGATCTGAAAAAGACTGGTAGACAGACAGGGTTACAGCGATGTTTCTGACAGTCTGGAGCCCGAGATTGATTGTGGCCTGGGGTATGGATGACACCGCCCTGCCCCTACTGAAAAGGGGAGAATTGGCAAGTTTGAGCAACTGGACAGTAAGTCCTGGATCCCTGCCTGCCAGTTCAGCAGCCCTTTCCATGGAGACATCTTCATCCAGAGTCTCCTCCAGGAGTTTTGTAACGACATGGGGCAGCGAAGGCAGAATGTGCATCGATCTGCCGTGAATGGGATTTTCTTTTAATCGGGGAGCTGCTGCTGAAATGACGGATCCTCCTTTACCAATAAGCAAACTTATCATACGTTAACCCAAAACATCTCCTGGAAAAAGGGGATGCTACTCTTTTATCTATCGGAACTTTAAAAAAAACTCAAAACCCGGAAGTCAACTTGTCGCATTATTCGATTACCAAGAAACAGGCCATGAGCATCACAGGTATGTAATGGTTTTCACCGGGACATGAAAGGTGGTATATTGACTTCACAGATGTTCCTCATCTAAAACAGAAGCAAACCAGGACAGTACGGAAACACGTTTCAATAAAAAGGGGGAAACTTCAATGAAATCCATTACCATAAACAGTAGATCAAAGACCGAGATGCTGGATATGACCGGCCAGATTCAACAGGTCATTTCCAAGTCCGGTTTCGAGGACGGCCTGGCATATATTTATGTACCCCACACCACGGGGGCCGTCACTGTAAATGAGGGAGCCGATCCTGCGGTTAAAAGGGATATTATTGAGGTTCTCAATGAAATTATCCCCTGGAATTTCGATTACAGGCACATGGAAGGAAATTCGCCTGCCCACATAAAAACCTCTCTCATGGGCCCAGGGGTCCATGTTATCGTAGAAAACGGCAGGCTGTGCCTGGGGACATGGCAAAAGATATTTTTCTGTGAATTTGACGGGCCCAGAAAAAGAAAGGTATG
>DTYO01000102.1 GCA_012961845.1 Thermodesulfobacteriaceae bacterium | reverse complement strand
GTTTATTGATGATTTCAGTACGGACACTACAGGTGACTATACAGTCACACACACATGGACAGACGGTGGTACCGGCCAGTTTCTCTATGATTCTGCAGGTGGACGTGCCAATGTTCTGACCGGGGACAATATTGCATTACAATTTTCCCGGTCACTTCCAGCAACAGATCGTGGCAGATTCAGTATTGATGTCCTGCCTACTCAATATTACCCAAGCGGCGGCTCGATATACTTACGCATCCTGGAAAATGAAAACAATTATATCGAAATATCCAATACCGATGGTTATGGAGCGGGCTCTTCCAAGAAAGTAGTAAACGGAACTGTAGTAGAAAGCCATTCTTTCTCTGAGGAATACGGCCAAAACAACTCCTATCATATAGACATTTATTTTACTCCAACCACAACCATGATAAAGGCCTTTGGTGATACCATAATTCTTGAAGCCGATGACAGTCCGATAAACGTCACTGAATTTGAAATAGAGACCAGGCAGCAGGATGCCTATTACGACAACATAGAGTTCTCCAACGAACTGTATGTGATCCTATATGAACCTGACGATTACGACCTGTTCACAGACAACAATCTCGATGTCAAGGTAATCAGTAATATCGGGGACGATTGTCACATTCAATTTGTTGCCGATCAGAACACCGGGGACGAAAGTACGCTTGAAGATTCCGGCGCTCCTTATTCGGTTCAGTTTACCGGTATGGTCATGAAGGATCATACAGTTGATGCATATATCGTGGACAGCACCACACGCATTGCGCTTCAAGGGTCACAAACACATGACCAAAAAATACGGATCGCCACCGGCGGAATGTATTATGTGGGCATCGGTGACAGCATCACATTTGGTGTCGGTGACGATATATCTTCTGACGACATCTCCAGCGACGGAAGAAATGCCGGTGGTGGCTATACACCCATTCTAAACAACCTCCTCACATTTGAACTATCCAAGCCGCACACTGTAAAAAATGAAGGTGTACCTGGGGCTCTCTCTGCAGATGGTGCGGCTTCCATATCCGACGTTTTAGCCAGACATCCGGATGCACTCCGCATCTTGACCCTTTATGGTACCAATGATTCAGATGTTTTTCTGCCCGTTCCCAGCGGAAAGGGTTTGAATCCCGGCGACCCCGGCTATCCAGGTACATACAAGGACAATATGCAGCAGATAATAGATGCCGTGCAGGGAGACGGCAAAGAGATATGCCTTGCCAAGGTACCTGTCGCCCTGGCCCGTTGTTCAACCTGTGATCCATATCCGGATCCGCCTTCTCAGGGGGACAAGAATGATTTGATCAAAGAGTACAATGACGTCATAGATGAACTGGTGACTCTCAACAACATTACCGTAATCCCCCCTGATTTTTTCAGTTATTTCGACCTGCACTATCCTGATGAATACTCTGACTGGCTTCATCCGAACGGATTGGGATACCAGTCCATGGCTGATCTCTGGAAGCAGGCTCTGACTCAATAAGGAATTGCTTTATGAAAAAAACAATAGTTTTCTGCTCTGTAGTCTTATGCCTGTCTATTACTTCTATTACTACTGCCCATAAATTAACGATGGACCACAGACAGGCAGAGACATTGGCCGCTGATTTTTTCCAGCCGTTTTTTACGGCATTGAAGACAGGAGATCTTAAAGCTTTGAAAAGCAGTATGAGCCCTGAAATGTACCAGCGGTACAGGGTTCTGCTGGAAGAAAACCAGGAATATTCCAGATTTCTACGGAAATATTATCACGACACCAGGTTGAGCATTGGAAACATTGAAGTCATCGACGACCATATAGACGTTGAGTTGATACTGGAGCGGCCCCACGGCAAAGCCGGAAGCGTCCATGTTAAACTCGTACATCCTTCTGCAGGCATTGATCTGAATGATTCAGAAATGGTAGAGTACACGAGTGATGAATCCATTAAAATGCCAGAAGCCATTGATGACGCCGCAGGATGGCAGATTGATCGTTGATCCTCAGTAAAGTCAGAATTCTCAGGGTGTTACATAGGAACACTCTATGGTCTCCCGCTCTCTAGCGGTGGAGATAATCCATGATCTTTCGGGGCACGAATTTGCCCCGCCAACGGCGGGGCAAATTCGTGAAATCGCGCCCCCCCTTGCAGCTTCAAATTCCTAACACTTTTCTATGAATTCACTGCACCATTTTGGGTGCAGTTTTTTCTGCTATATCTACTGCACTTATATATTGGCACCTCTAAAAATTGTTCTGGTACCCCATAACCATGTTGGATGCAAAAAATACCCCTTTAAAAATCACGAGGATATCTACGGCTATTTTTATTGCCCGCTTTGTTCTGGAATAATATTTCTATTTTTCAGGCACCCATAATCAGTCCTTGTCTGGTTTTGGAAGCAAATAATTTGGGATGAAAGGAAAACATGAGTAATTCCAATACAGCCATTGCAGTGGACAGTATTTCCAAATGTTACCGCATTGGGCTCAAGGACAAGGTCCGTGACAGCCTGATGGGAACCTTTGTGGACTTCATCAGGAGTCCCCTTAAAAACTTTAATAAATACAGATCACTGTATAATTTTGACGATATAGACGCAAACGATGAATCGCCGGACATCATATGGGCCCTCCGGAATGTATCGTTTGAGCTGGAGCAGGGCGGGCTGCTGGGAATTATCGGCACAAACGGATCAGGCAAATCCACCTTACTGAAGGTGTTGTGCAGAATTACAGCCCCTACATCCGGCAACGCAAGAATCAGGGGCAGAATTTCAAGTCTCCTGGAAGTGGGAACAGGCTTTCATCCTGAACTTACAGGCAGAGAAAACATATATCTCAACGGCACTATTCTCGGCATGAGAAAAAAAGAGATCGACCGCAAGTTCGACGAGATAGTTGATTTTTCCGGCGTGGAAAAGTTCATCGACACACCGGTAAAACGTTATTCAAGCGGCATGGCCGTACGCCTGGCGTTTGCTGTGGCTGCCCACCTGGACCCTGAAATCCTTCTGGTTGATGAAGTCCTGGCAGTAGGTGATGCGGAATTCCAGATGAAGTGTCTGGGCAAGATGAGCAATGTGGCTAAAGAGGGTAGAACCATTCTATTCGTCAGCCATAACATGGGGGCAATAGCCGAACTGTGTGATCGCGCCATATGGCTTGAAAAAGGTGTTTTAAAAGAGGACGGTCCCTCGTTAAGCGTCATATCAAGTTATTTAGCCTCAGGGGCACAGGGAGAGGGTACTTCCTGGTTTGCAGACTCGTCAGAGCAGAAATCCGGCAGAATGGCCTGCCTCAAATATGCAAACATTTACCATGGAAACGATGAGGACAGGTCGACAGTAGTTCATTTCGATGACCAGATCAAAGTAGAAATTGCTTATGAAATAAAGGACAATATACGCGCTTTCAAATGTTATCACCTGCTTAAGGACGGCAACGGCAATATCTTATGGGCATCCCACGACACTGACGGCAATTAAGACGCAGGTGTGGAGCGGGAACCAGGCTTTTACAAGTCGTTATGCACATTCCCGGAACGTCTGTTACGGCCTGGTATCTATTACGTTACCATCGGAATCACTGGTAATCCGAGGGAACACATCGAAGAAGAATATCTGGATGCCATGCAATTCAAGGTTTCAGAAGGTGATTATCCTTTCAATCGCGACCCCAGAAAAGGAATTTTCACTCCGTTTCTCCACTGGGAAATCTCACGGAACCAAAAATCCTGAAAAGAACAGAGTACATGACCAGCAGAGGAATCCACATAATCCTGATATTCTCATTAATGGCCCTGTCTTTCCTGATTGGCGTTGTAACAGCAAAAGGCAAGGACATACCATTCGTGGGAAAGGAAAAAACCAACTGGGCTATAGGAATCTACAAGGGTGATTCACCTTTTGATCTCTCCCAGGAGAACATAAACAATCCTGTCCTGACACATGAAGATATTACAGATAGAACCGCCAACTTTGTTGCCGATCCTTTCATGGTTCAGGTAGACAATGCATGGTATCTTTTTTCGAGGTAATGAATGAAGGCACCGACAATGGAGATATCGATCTAGCTGTCAGCAGATACGGCCTTTCCTGGAGCTATGAAAAAATAGTTTTAGATGAACCCTTCCACCTCTCTTATCCATACGTCTTTAAATGGCAAGATGAATATTACATGATCCCTGAGAGCACTGCTGCCGGTGAACTAAGACTGTATAAGGCTACCAGGTTTCCAGTAAACTGGACATTCGTTTCATCCCTGCTCAAGGGACACCATGCAGACCCGTCGATCTTTCGCTTTGGCAACAAGTGGTGGCTGTTTGCGGAAACCAGCGGACCGCCGTTTGACACCCTGTGCCTCTATTATTCAGAAAATCTCCTGGGACCGTGGAAGAGTCATCCACAGAATCCCATTGTCCATGGAGACGCAAATATTGCAAGGCCAGGAGGCAGAGTAATTATATACGACCACCACCCTTATAGATTCACCCAGGATTGTGACCCCGTCTATGGTAGTCAGGTAAGAGCTTTCAGGATTACAAAACTGACTGAATCTGCCTATCAGGAAGAAGAAATACCGGAAAGTCCGGTTCTGAAACCGCAAGGAAAGGGATGGAATTCACAATTGATGCACCATATAGATGTTCACAGGTCAGGTAATGGCAACTGGATTGCGTGTGTGGACGGCTGCGGTGATAAGCTGGTTTTCGGGTTCGGTTACTGAGTAATTCCGAATTCAATGTTTTTATGAGCATTCATCCCGGATTATTCGGTTCGCAAGTTTGCCGAAGATGTGAAGCAGAGGGC
>DTYO01000101.1 GCA_012961845.1 Thermodesulfobacteriaceae bacterium | reverse complement strand
TATTACCAGATAGTAAAATGTTTCCGTGATGAAGACCTGAGGGCGGACCGGCAACCTGAATTCACCCAGCTTGACATGGAGCTGTCATTCGTGGATGAAGAAGATATAATCGAGCTCATCCAGGGACTGATGGCCCGTCTGTTCAAGGACTGCCTCGATACAACTATAGAGCTCCCTTTTCCCAGGATGACCTATGATGAAGCCATGGACCGTTTCGGAACGGACCGACCTGATATCCGGTTCGGCCTTGAAATTCAGGACATAACCGCTGTGGCCTCGCAGTGCGGTCTGAAGGTATTCAGAAATGCAGCGACAGGCGGCGGAGTGGTCAGGGCAATTAATGGGAAGGGTATGGGGGACCTTTCCAGGAAAGATTTGGACGAGCTCACTGACTTTGCCGTGAGCCAGGGAGCAAAAGGGCTGGCATGGGTGAAAATCAGAGATGATGCCACGTGGCAGTCACCGATAGCAAAATTCTTTTCGGATTCGGAAAAAAAAGAAATCGCCAGTATACTCCAGGCAGAACCAGGCGATAGCCTCTTTTTCGGAGCGGACCAGAAGGCTGTTGTGTTCAAGGTCCTGGGAGAGATACGGCAGGAACTGGCCAGAAGAAGGGGGCTTATACCGCAGGATTCGTTCAGTTTCGTATGGATCACGGATTTTCCCCTGGTAGAGCCGGATGAAGACGGCATCAGGCTTGGGTCTGTCCACCATCCCTTCACCTCGCCCAGGGAGGATGATATGGGTCTCCTTGGCACTGATCCGTTGTCGGTCCGTTCAAGGGCCTATGATCTCGTACTGAATGGTATCGAAATTGGCGGGGGCAGCATACGTATCCATCAGCCTGCGGTACAGAAAGAGGTGTTCAAGGTGCTTTCCATTTCAGAAGAGGAGGCACAGGACAAATTCGGATTTCTCCTCGATGCCCTTTCTCACGGAGCGCCGCCTCATGGAGGAATTGCCTTCGGTCTGGACAGGCTCGTCATGATAATGGCCGGAAGGAATTCCATCAGGGATGTCATCGCATTTCCCAAGACCCAGAAGGCCCAGTGTCTCCTGGCAAATGCACCTGCAAAGGTCAGCATGATCCAGCTTGCGGAACTGCATCTGCAGCCGGGATGGAAACAGGAATAATACAACAGACTTGAATCCCGGAAAAGAACTGTTCAGGTCTCATTGCAGAGAAACAGGTGCCGTTTACAAAAAGTGGGACGGCAGGATATCCGCTGCTCTGATTTTCCCTGATTCGTATGCGATCGGGGCTGCCAATCTTGGCTTGCAGACAGTATATTCTCTGCTGAATCAATATGACCATATAGTATGCGAAAGATTTTTTGCCCCGGAATTCTCCAGGACCGGATCAGGACTCCGCAACCCCTGCCGCAGGTCCGGCCGATGGGTTTCCATGGAATCAGGGAGACGTATTGCTGAATTCGACCTGGTACTGTTTTCAATCAGTTTTGAATCCAATTACACTGATGTCCTGATAGCACTGAATGACGGCGGCCTGACATTGTCCAGCAGGAAACGTATCGACAGCGAACCACTGGTCATTGCAGGAGGAGTAGCTGTCCAGATCAATCCCGAACCTGTTGCAGATTTTATCGATGCTTTTCTGCTGGGAGATTTTGAGACAATCTCAGGTCGGCTTGTCTCGGAGCTGCCAGTGCTCGCAGACAGCGGTATTACGAGGCAGAAAAGGCTTCAAAGATTGGCAAAAAATGTACCCGGATGCTATGTTCCAGGAGCCTGCCGGCCGATTTATGACAGGTCGGGAGAGCTTGTCTCGTGGGATGTCGATCCGGCTTTTCCATTTCCTGCTCCGCCGTCGGTTTATGAGGGCCCGACGGAAATAGTACCTCACACCAGGATCCTGAGTCCTTTCGCAGCGTTTCCCAACATGTTCATGCTGGAACTTGCCCGCGGCTGTGGCAGGGGGTGCAGATTCTGCGCTGCCGGTTTTGTCTATCGTCCGCCCAGAAAATGGCCGGTGGAAAGTCTGAAGAATACCATTGCCAGGCGGAACGGCACCGACCGAATCGGGCTTGTGGGGTTGGAATTTCTGGGGAGGGACCATACCGAGTCGCTTTGTCAGGAGATGCTGGCTCAGGGACTGAAACTCAGATTTTCTTCCATGAGGGCTGACGGCATCACCGGCACCTTTGTTCGCCTGCTCGGAAAATCCGGCCAGAGATCAGTCACCATGGCACCTGAGGCCGGATCAGAACGACTCCGCAGAGCTGTTAACAAAAACCTGAGAGAGACAACCATCTTGACAGCGGCTGAACTCCTGGCTTCAGCAGGTATTCCTGACCTCAAGCTTTACTTCATGATAGGGCTTCCATTTGAAACGGAAGATGACGTTCAGGAAATAGTAGCTCTGGTGGACCGGATCAGGCGTACTGTAAGGCCGATAGGCAGATCAAGGGGGCATCTCGGCTCCATTACCGTGTCTGTCAATACCTTTGTTCCGAAGGCCTGGACACCGTTTCAGTGGGCTGCAACTGCAGATCCTGCCGTACTCAGGAAGAAAAGAAAGATTCTGATCAGGGGGTTGGGCAGGCTTCCAAATACAAAGCTGAAATTGGATTCCGCAAGGGAGGCAATCTTCCAGGCTGTTCTCAGCAGAGGAGACAGGCGCTTGGCACCGGCCTTGGAACTTGTTGCAATCCATGGAGTGCTATGGAAAAAGGCCCTGAAGGAAACAGGTCTATCGGCCGATATGTATTGTGGAATGCGGGGCAAAGAAACACTTTTCACATGGGAAGTCGTGGGCCACAGGGTCAGAAAAGAATATCTCTGGCGGGAATGGGAAAGGGCGTCCAGGCATCAGGAAACAGGTTTCTGCCATACAGACGTATGTACTCGTTGCGGTGTATGCGGGGTTGAACGGGGGCTGTAAATGAATACAGCTGAAAAAACAGAACAGATACCTGAACAGCTTTTCCCGGACTCCACACCTGAAGAAGTAGCCTTGTGGATATCCGCGTCGGCGGACAGGGCACGTATCGGCACAGACGTTCTCAAGGTGGCAATGGACCTGCCTCCCCTCAGCAGGATACCGGCAGCCATACTGGCCGACTCAATTGCCAGGGTTCTCGCGGAATATCATATATCATGTCCTGAAGAAGTCCATAACCGGCTGAAAAGAAATGAAACAGATGAGTTCACATTCCCTGCTCCCGCCCGTGAAGAACATCTCCGTCCCAGAACTGTGGTCATCAACTGCTCCCCCAAGATCAGTACCTTGCAAATCAGGGGGGAACCGCCTCTTGACGGGATTGAAGGATCGATTTTGGTCTTTTTCGACTACAAGGTCAAACCAGGCAAACTTCTTTCAGATGGTTCAATTGATTTTCGCGAAATAAACCGGTTTCCCCAGGTGGGCGCAGGACAACATATACTGACTGTTTTCGAACCCACCGGAGGGATACCCGGTACCGATGCCTACGGCTATCCCATTGCTCCTGAGGGAGGAAAAACGTATTCGCTTGAAGTGGGGGAGGGGATAGTAGTCAAAACCGGAAAATCAGAGGATTCCCAGCAGACTGTCAGGGAGCTGTATGCTGAAAAGTCGGGAATAATAATCTGCGGTTTCGAAGGCCAGGAAAAAAACGAATCCAGTCTCTGCAGGATCGCAGTGGAAAATCACCTGGTCATGGGAGACGTAGATTTCAGTACAGGCAGTCTTGGATGCAGCGATCAGGAATTGCGCTGCACGGCTGATGTAGAGGTAAGGGGTGATATCAGGGGGCGTTTTTCAGTGGTGATAGACGGCCACTTGGAAGTCGGAGGGGCCGTGGAAGGAGAAGTCGTAGACGTGTCAGGGTCTGTGACTGCCGGATTTATTCGAAGTTCGGTGCGCTCAGGAAAACACATAAAGGTGGGAGCCGCTCACCATGCGCGCATGACGGCTGAAGATATCATTACAATTGAAAAAGAGGTGGCAAGATGCCGTTTGAGTGCAGATCATATTGCAATGATCCCTGAAGAGGCTCAACAGGTACTGTGTACACAGGTCCATATTTCAGCCAACAGTGTTCAGATGGAAAAGATCAGCTTGAGAAACATGGTGGAGATCGATCTTGGAAGAAACTATTTCATGCAGCTGGATCAGATGGAAACAACTGAAGACAATCTTAAGCGGACTCTGAGACTTGTGCTGGTGGAATTGAAAGACAGGGTTGCAGTAATAGGAGAAAGGCTCAAACGTGTTCAGGCAAGGGGAAGCGCTGACAACAGAAAGGTGGTGCAGCTGGTCAGATCTGTTACAGCCGGGATACTCAAGGGGGAAATCAGCCCGGAACAGGCCCATGTTAAGGCCAAAGAGGCAGCAGCTGCGTATGGATATATAATAAATCCGTTGATCAAGCCCTTTGTCAACATCATAAAACTGGCAAAAAAACGTAATGAGTGCCAGAGCAAGCTTGATGCAATAGAAGAACAGAAAGAGGTTATATCGGAATCAATGAATAAGATGAAAATAAGGATCAACGGCATCCTTGAGGCCTCGGCAAAGCTGACCATACGATACGGCCAGGAAGAGCAGTGCTGGCAGGTTCCGCCGGACCGTGAAAGAAAACATGTAACTATCGAACTTGACTACGTCTCTGGTATGGGTCTGATGGACGTTGTCCGGGACGAGGAATAATTTGATTCGTTCCCTTACTCGGAAGCACTGGATGTTTCCGCAGCTTCTCTCTTTTTCCTTCGCATTCTCAACAAGATGATCTGTCTGTGAAATATGTGCTCTATCAGTCTATCCTCGTCGTCTTCAGTAATCCAGATAAACTCAACTCCCAGTTTCTTCTTGCCGCTTTTGTCGTCTTCTATCCGAAGCACACGACCATAACAGCGTATAAACAGCCTTTGCGGCAGCAGACCGATGTCCAGCTCCAGTATCTGTCCTTCTTCAATATCATGAGAGGTACGGAAGGCGATGCCGGCAGCAGAAAGATCCACCGCCTTGGGTCTTAAATTGCTGGTATCGTCTCTGTCTTCGCTTAAAAGGTTCAGAATCAGATTCAGTTTCTGATCCATTATTTCAAGGACTGCCGCAAGTGTGTCGTTGCTTTCCTTCAGTTTTTTAATCTTTGATTGGGCGTTCTGGATCAGATAAGGATGGACGTAGGCAGCCCAAGGAGTATCAAGACCGTCATGATAGCCTCTTATAATTTTTTCGAAATCTCCCTGACTGATGCTGGTAAATCCCAGCAGTA
>DTYO01000100.1 GCA_012961845.1 Thermodesulfobacteriaceae bacterium | reverse complement strand
CACCCGCCTTACATCTTCGGCAAACTCGCAAACCGAATTATCCTGGATCAAGAATGCACAGAAGAATAAATGAAAAAACAGTGCTGAAACGGGGAAGCCCCGGGATGTTTTCTACCTGTGGACAGCTACCTCCCGGCCCGAACAGCCTTCAGGATCAGCTTAGAAAACATGGAAGGAATCCCCCGTTTCGCTACATTCATCTTCGGAGCAGGTGCCGGAAAAACCATATTTTAAATAGTGCAGGCAGAACGCCCCCCTCAATACTTGGCCGACAGTAGCCATGACTGCCTGGAGCTGGTCTTTTCATAAATCCAGAACGGAATACCCTCAGCCCACAACTGCAGGAAAATGATTTCCTCACCGCCATCTCCGATTACATTCTCAAGCCTGACCAATAACAACCGCCTGTCATTCAGGTCATCCATCAGGGCAGATGTCACCATGTTCTCATTAAGAATGCCGGAAAGCAGAACCGGTTCAAAGGTCAGCCGCACGGTCTTCAGGAAGCTTGCCGGACCGATCTGTCTTTTTATTTTATATTCCCTTGTCATTGTCTTCCCCCATTCAAGGGGCACATTTATCCATTCAGCGGGAATCAGGCTGTTGTTTATGACTGCAGGTTTAGATGGGTCAAAGGCCTCATGGAATACTTTCTCGCCTCCTCTCATCAGATTGTATGTTGTGGAGCGGATCAGTCGGCGGTCATCTGAAAACATCAGCTCCATTCTGCACCCAAGCCTTCCGATAACATCCTGTATCCTCACCAGATAACCTTCCCGGTTCCTTTCAGACCTGAATTCCCATATTACAGGTGGATTCTGCCTGTGTGTAAATGGATCAATATAATGTGATCTGACCTGCCAAGAAGAAGAAAATTCAGTGGAAGCATCCCAGGCAAATATGTCGCCCTTAGTGCACAGAACAGAAAAACAGCACAAAAGGCAGACCGAGTACCGGAACACATAAGAGAGAGTATGATCATATACAGTTTTGATCAGGGAATACATTCGTTAACTCCTAAAAAATAAAAAAATCCGGAAAGAAGGGCACCGAACAAAGGACACGCGCTCGCTGGCGGTTCATTCCCTCCGGCCCGGATGCCTTCCAGGTCAAAGCTGTCTGATCCTCACCATTGAAGCATTCTCAGGTGACTGCAATGAAATAAGAATCTTTGCTGACTGTCAAGGAATGCGAAAAAAGACAAGTACCTGTGCAGACAACCGTCAATGGGCTGTCTTTTTCAGGTCCGCATCATAGTTGAAATCCGCATCCCGGTCGGGAGTATGACATTTCAGACACACCTCCCTGCCCGGAATCCTCTGCAGATGCACCTGCTCAGGGGCCTGAAGATGCGGCCCTGCAGGACCGTGGCAGGCCTCACACTGCACACCGGCCATGTGAGCCGTGATTACTGTATCAGTGAATCCTCCTCCGGCCCTCTTGTCACCCATACCGGTCACATGGCACCTCAGGCAGTCTGGATCAAATTCCTTTTCCCTGTTCTTCAGGGAATCCATTGCCCTGGCATGCGCGGTCTTTTCCCATGACCTGACAATCTTTTGGTGGCACCGGACGCACCAGTCCTTGCCTACATAAAATCCGGCAGCTTCAGGAAATTTTGTCTTGCCCAGTTTTTGCAACCGCTTGCGGCGATTTTTAATGTTGTATTCCCTCAACCATTTTTCGTACTCATCCACCATTCCGGCTACCACCGGATCAGGCGGGATCTTTTTCTCTGACAAACTCATGAATACCGGATCGGTTATCCTGAACGAACCATCGGACAACCTGATAAAGTCTACATAGGCAATAGCCTTCCCGCGATTATTGTTGGAGACCACTGCAGTGGAACCGACTACTTTTTTTCTGTTCCCCATGAACCAGATATACTTTCCCAGCACCACGAGATCTACATTTTTCAGCTGGGACACCCACTTTTCAGCCCTGTTTACCCGGGCATTGCAGACGACTATGAAAATATCGTGAGAAATGGATTGCCGGACATTTTCTATCGCCTTTACCGGGTCTGACAGACTGAGTTTTTTGTCACCCAGCTTCTGTTCCAGAGTAGGATCAATTACAGATGTAATCAAGATTCGCTGTTTTCCCCTGTTGATCTTCAGATAGGGTATGAAGTAGGGAACACCTCCCCGGCTGTCATGGAGATTGGCACATACAAACGGAATCCGGCTGACTGCTGCAATTTTTTTCAGCTCATCAGCCCCTATGAAAAAATCCTTGGTTCCCAAGGCTACCAGATCAACTCCCATCAAACTATACGAAGCCATTATCAGGTTTGCCTGGCGTATACCAATTTCACCTTTCTTTGAAAGATTATCCCCGGCATTAACTATCAACAGGCGTTCAGAGCCGACTTCCGATTTCAACCGGTCTATGACATGCTTCTGACGGGCAAGCCCACCCGACTCCTTTCCGTGTCACCCGCAGGGTTCCACATTACCCGCCAGATTCCCTCCGTAAATGACCCTGAACAAAAGGGACTCAGAATCCGGGCCAAGACCAGCCTCAGCCGCAGCATTCTGCAGAAACAGCATGCAAATCAACAGAAAAAGAAAATATTTGTACAAGATGCCCGCCTTTCTATTCAATGTCAGGACTTTCATAAACACTGTTTCCCTTCATGTGCACAAACCTTTCTTAAGAGTCTTTTGTTTGGAACCTGCTATTTCAGCACCAGTGCAGACAACAGGCTGACGCCGTCACTGGTACCGTACAGCAGAAATCCGCTGAACGCTCCCCCACCGGAACGGAGCCTCACACTCTTCACAAGACCTCTTAACTGAGGAAAGCACTGATCCAGCATGAATACCTGTTTTGCCCCGGCACCGATGGTGATTGTATGCCGCGCCAGCTCATCTCCACTTTCCCCATAGGCAGTGAACTCAATTTCGCTGCTCACCGCGGACGGATTCAGCAATGCCACCCCTGTCCACCAGTAATTGTCCCCTGCCACATGGCATATATTTTTTTCCAGGCCGAGATCTTCCTTGGGGAAAAAGGGCATGGAAGCAGCAGACACATCAGAACAGGAATATGTAAAATAGCCGGCAATGGGTTTTGGGGAATCTATCAACAGCCAGCAGGCATTCATTTCATCCTGCGTAACAGCCCACAGATAAGGTTTCATGTCCACTTCTCTGCGTTCAAAAGCCCCCAGCTCAACCACACAGGGCTCCCCGACCCTGCCTCCATTTCTGCATGTAAGGGTTACATTCACCGGTTCGCCATGCGGATTGATCAGTACAGCCTTTGTCGCCCACAATCCATCATCGACCAGATGAGGCAGGAAGAACCTGGTTCCAGCCTTGAGCAGAGGCAGTTCGTCTATGGAGCTCCTGCCAGTTATCTCCACCTTGCCGGTAAGACTTCCGCTTTCACACCTGAGAACGGCCCAGCCGTCCACGTCAATACTTCCAGGATAATTCCCAACTCTGTATTCAGAAAACTGGCCTGGTAATATGGAAAAATACTCCTCTCCGACCCATGTCCCCAGATTACTGTAATAATCCATTTCAGTAATGATATCTTCGGAACCGGTATTGAGCAGATATAGATTTGATTTGAAACCAGTAGAAAATTTTCTGGTCAATTTCGGCACAATCCATGTGCTGCATCCGGAAGAAGTCGGTTGAGGCGGACCGGTCAGGGTATCCGCTTCAGCGCTGACCAGGCCCAGAAGGGCTACCGGCCTTTCAGATGTGATCTTGACATATTCCGGACCGGAACCGTTAAAATAATCCAGCATTAGCGGCGTGGGTACAAGCCCGGACCATTTGAGGTTTCCGTTCATGTTCAGCGGTACGTCCAGCGTATGAATCGGCCAGCCGCCTTCACCCATCACCGTCACGTATGTCAGGTTGGACACATCCGGATCTACTGTTTTCAGCGCCATTCCTATCCATTCGTAATTATTGGGTATGTTCAGCAAGAAGCAGTTCTCCTTCAGGCTCACGTCCAGATAGAAACGAACAAAAACGTCAAGTTGGTTGCCGTCGGAAGAAATCAGTATCAGCTCAATGTCAGAAGCTGATTCCTGACTAAACTCCAGGTCAACCCCTTCTGTGTCGAGCCCGCCTGACGCGATTATTGCGCCGCCGGTATGCTTGAGCAAATAGCTGACTGATTCCCTGGGATAGCGCCATTCCCCGGGGCTCTGTCCATCGACTGCCAGGCGGATCTTCACCCGGCTTTCAGCCGGAAGGTGTATGCTGGTGCCGATCTGCCTCCCCGGAGAAACTATCAATGGATACGAACCCGGCCGGACAATGCCTGAAGGGTTGAATCCGTCTCCTCTGGAGGAAACAATTCTGCCTACCTGTTCATAGTCTATATGACTGTTTTCGGCCTTCTGACCTACAGGCAGCCAGACAAAATCAGGGCCGCGGCCAGCAGTGGCTCCAGCCCATTCGCCGTAGGTATAGCTGCCATGTGCATCCTTGAACAGTCTGTAATAAAGGGTCTTGCTCTCTTCCCGGGTCCCCTGGAAATCCGGCCCCACCTGGTCGTCTGCATAGAATATTGTGCAGGATATGTAGTCACTTTCTCCGCCCTGGGCGATGTCCATGCGGAATCTGTATATGGGATAGGACCATACCTGTTCTCCCCCGTCCAGGTCCGCTGCTACAGGCACCCTGTTTTTACCGACATATTCCAGCAGGTACTGGTGAAACACCAGTGGATTCCTGCCGCACCTCTGAAACATTTTGTAGTCATCATAATGGCAGACGGTCAGCAGTCCCTTTTTATCGCCTATACTGAAAAAACATCCGTCCAAAACGGAATTCTCAAAATCAACTGTCTCCAGTATGGCTGCATTTGCCCAGGCATGGCAATACCCTTCCCAGGCCTGAGCCGTTTCAGGCCTGTGATTGGTCAATTCCGTCCTGGTTGCCCTGCCGGGGAAATAACCGCTGGTGACGAGATCGTATTTTTCAAGGGGGGCGGGATGGCCTCTGTAGTACTTTCCCGTGGGCAGGCCGGCCTCCCAGAATGGCCACCAGTACCCCGACCAGGGCCTGTAAGAGGCCTCTCCTTCCAGGACATAAGCCGCCGACGTGCCGGTCAATCCCAGCAGGCCCGCAGTGACGATTACCCAGATAAAAAAAAAGGCCCTGAAACTATTTCTCATTCTGTTGCCTACCCTGTGGATCGGCTGCTGGAGAAAACATCTGGCGCAGAGAATCCTTTGGAGGTTTGGCAGCAATGAACCACAGGCCGTCCTCCAGCACCCACCGCTGTCTGACAGGGGCGTCCTTCATCTCAAAACCCATTATTTTGACATCGGCCTTAAGTATCACTCTAGCCTCCTGTTCTCCCTGCTGGTATTCAATTTTTTCAAGACGAATATTTCTGTATTGTACGTTTTTTCGACTGACAAAAAGCTCCCTGGGAACCTCCTTGCGATATTCCGACTGAAAAAACTCATATTCTTTCTCTGTATTCCCAGCACTTCTCACCTCCAGATACCGGGCTACCCTGTCTTCCAGTCTTGCCCTGAGTTCCTCTGGCGAAGTACTACGCCCTGGGTTGCAGGCACTGAGTATCAAAACCGCCAGTATTCCTACCGCAACGTCAAACCATATCCCTGTTCCCGAATTTATCATGTGCATGTCTCTTATTTCGGGCTTCACCACAACTGCCTCTCATATCAGGATGCATTCATTTTTTCTGCAGGCACCCAACTCGACATCCTGACATGCCGAATGAGATACAGGCATCAAAAGCCGCAACTGAAAAAGTTCTCCAACCGGTCCGTCACCAACCATCAGGCAAAAAACGGGGGAATCCTTACCAGATTCCCCCATTCTCCTGATTAACTATTAATTGTTACTAATTATCGATTAGTAACAACTGCAGGTAGTGCAGGGCAGATAACCCATACCCACCTGATTTGTACCGTCGGCAACCATTGCAAAACCATGCATCTTGGTAGAAGTAGTTACCTTGATGAACATGCGTTTGCTGGTATCAAGTGTAGAACCTGCATCCACGTTGGCTACGATGTTGCTGACAAGATCGACAAACATGCCGTTGGCAGGAACGTCCACTGTGGCAGTGCCCATCCCACCGTCTGCATCATAGAATT
>DTYO01000099.1 GCA_012961845.1 Thermodesulfobacteriaceae bacterium | reverse complement strand
GGAAAATACCGTTCCTTTTTCAGAATATTCCGTGGATTTCGTGAAGGTGGTGCCTTTCAAAGAAAAATTGCTGTCAAAGGCGTATGAGAGATCCGCGAACTTGGAATCATCAGAGGCCTTCCACGACTTCCGCAGGACTTCTCCGTGGCTGGATGACTATGCCCTGTTCATGAGTATCAAGGAAGAAAATGGCCAGAAATCCTGGCATCAGTGGCCGGAAGAACTGGCCTCAAGGGATCCTTCAGCCATGAAAACGGCACGTACCAGGCTTTCGGATCGAATCCGGTTTCACAGGTTCGTTCAGTTCATATTCAATGTCCAGTGGCAGGACATAAGGCGGGAGGCATCTGAAAGAGGAATAAAGATTATCGGGGATATCCCTATCTATGTGGCTCCTGATAGTGCAGATGTCTGGGCACATCAGGAATGTTTTCACCTGGACCGGGAAACACTCCGGCCTGTCTATGTGGCAGGTGTGCCCCCGGACTATTTCAGCAGTACAGGCCAGTTGTGGGGAAACCCGATTTACCGGTGGGAAAAGGATGGCAGGCTCAACCCTGCGCTATACAGGTGGTGGGAAGACAGGTTCAGGAGGACTGCGGAACTCGTTGACATAGTGCGCATTGATCACTTCAGGGGCTTTGAATCCTTCTGGCAGGTACCTGCCGGAGAAAAAAACGCCGTCAACGGCGAGTGGGTGAAGGGCCCAGGCAGCTCATTTTTCCATAAACTCTCCGAGGCGGTCAGGGATCTTGAAATCATTGCGGAAGATCTTGGGACGATCACTACGGCAGTGGAAGAACTCCGGGACAATCTTGGGTTTCCAGGAATGAAAATCCTCCAGTTCGCCTTTGATTCAGACGAAAACAATCTCTATCTGCCTTTCAACTTCAAGACCACCAACTGTGTAGTCTATACGGGTACCCACGATAACGACACCACCCTGGGCTGGTATCTTGACGATAATGTACCGGAAAGAGCCAAAGAACGGGCCAGAAGGTGTGCAAACAGTGACGGTAGCAGAATTCACTGGGATTTCATCCGGATGGCATTTGGGTCCGTAGCGGAAACAGCTATCATTCCAATGCAGGATGTGCTCGGCTTCGGAAACGACTGCAGGATGAACCATCCTAGCACCACGGAAGGAAACTGGACCTGGCGTTGTGCCCCGCGCTTCATGAGCAGTGAAATAGTCAGGAGGCTCAGGGACGAAACCCGTTTCTACAACCGTTTTCGGCAGGATGATGCTTAATCTGCTTCGTTGTCAGGCGTTTGAAGTAGCATAAGTAAGTCTGCACACCCGCCGCCCTGCAGCTATTCTTCAGACTTCCAGGCCCTGATTACCGCCTCCAGGCCGGGCTCCCATGGGGCCTGTTCTATACCGAATACAGCCTTGATCCTGCTGCAGTCAAAGACTGAATTGAGAGGTCTTTTTGCCGGAGTGGGATATTCGGTGCTGGAGATGGGGATTATCACCGGGAGGCTAAAGGCTACAATCGAATCCGCCATGGAGAAAATTTTCTGTGCAAAATGAAACCAGGTGGTCTCTCCAAGACCGGAATAATGGTAGGTTCCCCATGCGTCCGTTCTGCCTGAGCAGATCTGTTCTGCTATGGAAAGGATTACCCCGGCGATATCCGCGGCCGGAGTCGGGCATCCGTGCTGGTCATATACCACCCGCACTTCCCTCCGCTCTTTCCCTATCCTGAGCATGGTCTTGACAAAATTGCTTCCATGGACCCCGAAAACCCAGCTCACCCTGAGAATGATATGCTCGTCCAGCACGTTTCGGACAGCCTGCTCCCCTTCCCACTTACTCATCCCGTAAACCCCAAGAGGCGACGCCGGATCGTCTTCCACATAGGGGATGCGGCTGGTGCCATCGAACACATAATCAGTGGAGATGTGAATCAGCGGGACACTGCGGGCCCTGCAGACTTCTGCCAGATTGAGAGGGCCTTCACGATTCACTGCAAATGCCTTGCCCGGTTCCTTTTCAGCCATATCCACAGCAGTATATGCAGCAGCATTGACCACCAGCCCGGGGGCCAGGGCCTCCACCGTCTTTTCAACCTGTCTGCGGCTGGTAATATCCAGTTCATTCCTTGCAAGAGGAATTATCTCCAGCCCTGGAAAACCGGCTGTCTTTTCGAATTCCCGGCCGACCTGTCCATTTGCTCCGGTAATGATCAATCTCATGGTCAAAAACAGTTACCGGTCCACAGAGGGGAGCTGAGCGGGTGTCATCTGGTTAAGCCTCGGGTTTTCCATATCCTTTTCAGATAGAATCGGTGACCCGAGAGGCCATTCTATACCTATATCGGGGTCATTCCACAGGACCCCTCCTTCGTCTTCCGGATAATAATAATCCGTGCACTTATAAAGAAAATCCACGGTCTCGGACAGCACACAGAAGCCATGGGCAAAACCAGGCGGGATATACATCTGCCTGTGGTTTGAATCGCTCAGAACAGTTCCGAACCACTTTCCGAATGTCGACGACCCCCGACGGATATCCACAGCCACATCGAAAACTTCACCGGAACTGACATAGACCAGCTTTCCCTGCGGGTGTTCAAGCTGAAAGTGCAGCCCGCGCAACACTCCTCTCCGGGAGCGGGAATGATTATCCTGTACAAATGATTCTCTTATACCTGCTTCGCGGTATCGTCTGGCGTGAAAGCTTTCAAGAAAAAAGCCCCGGTGATCCCCAAAAACCAGGGGTTCCAGGATAATTACACCGGGAAGCCCGGTTCTAATTATGTTCATGATTATATTATTATACTGAAATCAATGCAGGGACAATAAATAGTTTTTCAAGTATTAATAATGTATCCAGTTTATGTTAAAAAACGAATGTGACTTGATAACCTCATAAATTTGGCATAATCTTGCCGGGGCAGCCTAAGAGCAGGGAAATTCTTGTTTTGGAAATCAGACTTCATGAGAATAATTACTATAGACGGGCCAGCAGGCGCAGGCAAAAGCACTGTGAGCAAAAGACTGGCCAGACTGCTTAATTACACATACCTGGACACGGGCGCAATGTACAGGGCTGTTGCATGGGCGGCAAAAAACAGCGGTATTAGTGTGGAAGACGACATAGGCATATCAGAACTCCTTGAGAATCTGGAGCTTGACATCCGGGATGATACCATAATTGTAAACAGACGGGATATATCTTCTCTCATCCGGACACCTGAAATGGACCGCTTGTCTTCGGCCGTATCCAGATTGCCTGCAGTAAGGAAGTATCTGACTGAAATGCAGAAAAAAATAGGCAATAAAGGCGATATCGTGGCAGAAGGCCGGGATATGGGTTCCGTGGTATTCCCCAATGCGGAATACAAGTTTTTTCTCACCACCAGTCCGGAAGAGAGGGCAAGGCGAAGGATGAAGCAGATTGAAGAACAAGGCGAAAAGGTTTCTTATGAAGCAATACTGAAGCAGATAATCGAACGTGACCACGCTGACTCCTCCAGGTCCATCGCGCCTCTAAAGGTCCCTGAAGACTGCACGGTTATCGACTCGACCAACCTGAGTGTTGACAATGTCCTGGAAAAGATACTGATTAAAATAAAAAAGTGAAACCGTGGATCCATTGAAGAATAATTTTTGCTTAGATAGATGTATCGGATTCATTGCCAACAGACTGGTAAGGGTCTTTCAGAAGGCCTTTGACGAGAAACTTGCAGAACTGGAGCTTACAAGTGCACAGTTCTCTGTACTGTGCAAACTCTTCGAAGAGGAGGGATTGACTCAGACAGAGCTGGCCTCCAGACTGTACGTTGAAACCCCTACTCTTGTTCGTACCCTTGATAGGCTTGAATCTGCCGACTTCATAGAACGCAGGCGTGATCCTGAAGACAGGAGAGCGCACCTGGTCCTGCTGCGCCCCAAAAGCAGAAAAATCGAAAAAAGAATGCTTCAGATAGGCCTGGATGTACAGCAGGAAGTCACCGAAGGCCTCAGCGACGAAGAGGTTGAAAATCTTCGAGATCACCTCCTCAGGAT
>DTYO01000098.1 GCA_012961845.1 Thermodesulfobacteriaceae bacterium | reverse complement strand
TTCACGGCTGACCCCCTTCTGGGTGAGCGTGAGCAGCACCTGCTGAGAGAATATGAGCCCCTTGAGGAGCTTGAGATTATGTTCCATCCGGTCAGGATATACCAGCAGACGATCCAGCATGCCTGTGAGCCTGGCAAGCATGAAATCAGCAGTAATGAACGCGTCAGGACATATGAACCGTTCCACCGACGAATGGCTTATGTCCCGTTCATGCCACAGGGCGACATTTTCCAGTGCAGGTACAGCATAGGACCTCACCATCCTGGCAAGTCCGGTCAGATTTTCAGTGAGTATGGGATTTCGCTTGTGGGGCATGGCCGAAGAACCTTTCTGCCCGGGCCTGAAATATTCTTCGGCCTCATATACCTCTGTTCTCTGAAGGTGGCGTATTTCCACAGCAATTTTCTCTACCGTACTCGCAAGGACCGCCAGTGTGCAGAACACCTCGGCGTACCTGTCTCTCTGAAGAACCTGGGTGGAGGCCGGCGCCGGCTTCAGGCCGAGTCTGCTGCAGACATGCGCCTCGACCCTTGGATCCACCTGTGCAAATGTACCCACTGCACCTGAAATCTTTCCGTATGAGATGGTTTCAAGTGCGTTGTCCAGCCTTCTCCGGTTCCTTTTCATCTCGTCGTACCATACGGCAAACTTAAGACCAAAAGTAATCGGTTCCGCATGTATACCGTGTGACCTCCCTATCATCACGGTATCCTTGTGTTCATAAGCCCTCCGCTTTATCACTTCAAGCAGAGTGTCCACATCAGCTATTATGATTTCAAGGGCATTCTTCAGAAGCACAGACATTGCCGTATCCAGCATATCAGAAGATGTCAAGCCCCAGTGCAGATAACGAGCGGACGGACCGATATATTCCGAAACATTGGTGAGAAATGCTATGACGTCGTGTCTGGTTTCCTTCTCTATTTCCGCCACTCGATCCGGATCGAAATCGGCCTTTTCCTTGATTTCATCAGCCGCTTCCCGCGGGATGACTCCCAGCTCGGCCCAGGCTTCCGCTGCCAGAATTTCCACCTTCAACCATGTCCTGTACTTCTGCTCCTGAGTCCACAGAGCAGCCATATCCGGTCGGCTGTATCTTTCTATCATAAGAGATTTCCCCTGTTCGTTTGGATTCTGTCCTCACCGTAGAGGATGTCAATGAGTATCTCTGTCCGGAAACGAGGACTTTCGTTCGAAGTCAGAAAATGTGAGAAAGCTGTCATCTGCTTGACATTCCCAGCATTTTTCTTCCGCATGATGCAGATATCGAACAAAATGACCATTCCAGGACAAGCACTAATGAACCCAGCCCGCCATATGTTGTCAACAAAATAGCACCCGTTTTCTGAAAAAGGTTCCCGCCTCTTCAGTGTCCCACAGCCTTCAGTGCTGTTTTCAGGGCCCTGGCCGCATCAGACACGTCTGATCCCGTAGTATCCCTGCCCATGGAAAAACGAACAGTACCCCGGGCTGTCTCCTCATCCATCCCCATGGCCTCAAGCACATGAGATACACCTTCGCTCTTTTCATGGCAGGCCGCACCGGTAGAAGCCATGATCTGAGGACATTGCGCCAGGAGCTCCCTGGCGTCCACTCCCGGAAAACTGACGCTCAGGGTATTGGGCAGGGTTTCGTCCGGTCTTCCATGCCTGACAACCGCCGGACAGATTGCAGACAGACGGGAAAAAAACTCTTCCGTGAGCATTTTCTGCCTGCGGGCTTCGGTTTCAAGGTCTGCCGCGGCAATTCTACAGGCCTCTCCGAGCCCCACCGCCAGCGGCACCGGTTCGGTCCCGGGCCTGCATCCGTTTTCCTGACCGGCTCCATACAGGATCCGGTGGAATGGCGCTCCCTTTCTGCGGAAGAGCGCCCCTATACCTTTCGGAGCATAGAGTTTGTGCCCTGCCACCGTCAGGTAATCCACCCCCAGCTCCGTGACGTCCACTGCAATCTTTCCCACGGCCTGGGCTGCATCTGTGTGAACAAGAATATTCTCCTCCCGAGCCATGGCTGCGATATCCTGAAGGGGCTGGATGACCCCTGTTTCATTATTTGCAAGCATTACAGATATAAGTACGGTATCGCTGCGCAGAAGTCTTCTGATTTCATCAGGGCTGACAGCCCCCCTCTCATCGACAGATGCATAAGACACTGTCCACCCCGTATCTGCAAGACGGGCACATGGATTCAGCACGGATGGATGCTCTATTTGAGAGGTGACTATGTGCCTGCCTCTGTCGGCCACCGCCTGACAGACACCCTGCAGCACCATATTGTTGGATTCAGTCCCGCCACTAGTAAATATGATTTCCCCTGGCTGCGCATTGAGCAGGCCGCTGACCAGCCTCCTGGCCGTTTCAAGATACTCTTTTGCAGCTGAGCCCAGCGCATGACCGCTGCTGGGATTGCCCCATAGGTGATGCAGTGCAAAATCCACAACTCTGCACACTGCTTCCGCTACAGGAGTAGTTGCGTTATAATCCAAGTATATGCTGGCCATATGGAATTTCCCATGAACAGTGACTGTTTTTTCGATATCTTTGCATTACATGCATCTTATAATAAGGCTAGCGGGATCCTGCAATTGGCCGGAACGGGCGCTGGCTTAGGACAGAGTGCAGCCCGGGCGTTCATCTGACGAAGCAGCCTGCGGTGGAAGGCGTGTTACAGAAGTTTCCCGGAAAAACCGACCAGTATCATTAGAAGAAACTGGCATAACTGCATGAAAACGACATATTGCACCACAGCCATCCTGATCATTGCCTGGATCGTTTCGGGCTGCAGTCCCGGAAAGCATGCAGCCATCAGAAAACATCCGAACCGGCCTGCCGATTCGGCGGTTCATTTGAAAAATCTGCCCACCCAGCGCCCCTACCGGATAAACGGCAGGGTCTACTATCCACTGCCGAGCTCCCGGGGATTCGTGGAACAGGGCCGTGCATCCTGGTACGGAAAAAAATTCCATGGAAATACCACTTCAAACGGAGAGACATACAACATGTATGGTATTTCCGCAGCCCACAAGACTCTCCCCATGAACACATACGTCAGAGTCACGAACCTCGACAACGGCCGGGAGGTAATAGTCAGAATCAACGACAGAGGGCCCTTTGTAAAGAACCGGATCATAGATCTCAGCTATGGAGCCGCCCAGAGGCTCAGCATGATCAAATCAGGTACTGCAAGGGTGAGAATCGAAGCACTCGGAGAACTGGACCATGCATACGGAACGCTTCTTGCTTTCAAATCTGTTCCAAACTTCAGTAAAGGAAGCTTTTTCATCCAGGTTGGGGCCTTTCTTGAGGCTCGAAACGCATATGCATTAAAGCGCATGTTCGAAAAAAAATACAGGAATGTAACAGTTGCCAGGGAGTCAGTGGGGCCCAAAACCTTTTTCAAGGTACAGCTCTTTGCTTCCACAGATTATGACGAAGCCAGAAAACTGGTGTCGAAACTGGAATCCATGGGGCACAAAGAGGCGTTCCTGGTGGCCAGATAGTGGCCGAATTCGGCCGGAAACCACCATACGAACCAGTCTTGCACCCTGATTGGTCATTCGGTACGTTTTCGTTTATAATGGGTTCCGGCAGACGTAATGTCCGTTTGACATGCAGGGTATCTCTAAAAATCAGGAATTCTGTTTCTAGAAAAGGCGCACGAGAAAAATAACCGCAGATATTA
>DTYO01000097.1 GCA_012961845.1 Thermodesulfobacteriaceae bacterium | reverse complement strand
TTGCATCAGGAATATGCATGCATCCGCCATATCATCCACATAAAGAAACTCTCTACGGGGCAAACCGGTGCCCCATAAAACCGGATTAACAGGATTGCCCTGTTCAGCTTGGATTCTTGCCTGGTGAAATTTCCTTATCAGCGCAGGTAGGACATGACTTGTCTCAAGGTCGAAATTGTCCCCAGGGCCATAGAGATTGGTGGGCATTACTGCCAGAAACCGTGTACCATACTGCCGGTTGTAGGATTCGCATATCTCTATGCCGGCAATCTTCGCTACTGCATACGGTTCATTGGTGGGCTCCAATGGGCCGGTGAGGAGATATTCTTCCTTGAGGGGCTGAGGAGCCATCTTTGGAAAGATACACGAACTACCCAGGAACAGCAGACGTTTGGCCTCGGTCTTGTGTGCCGCATGAATTACATTTGCTTCTATCATCAGGTTTGTATATATGAAATCCGCCGGATACGTATTGTTGGCAAGTATCCCGCCTACCTTTGCCGCTGCAAGAAACACATATTCCGGCCGCTCTGACTGGAAAAACTCTTCAACTGCCTGCTGGGATGTGAGATCAAGCTCGCCGTGGGTTCTGGTGATAAGGTTGGTATAATCTTTGCCCTCCAATACACGGCAAAGGGCCGATCCTACAAGGCCCCTGTGGCCCGCTATATAAATTTTGGAATCCGGATTCATAATTTCCTCTTAAAAGGTATCTTATCACAGGGTACAGCATCTACTGTATTGTCGGGCATTCGAAGTACAGGGAGTACGATTTCACACCCTCCGCCCCGCATCTGAAGCACCCTGTAAGAAGGTACAAATCAGCGTTTTATCTGTTCTTTTCCTGTCCTTCTATCAATTCCAACAATTTCCGTGTCGTCTCCTCCATGAGGCCAGCATCGCCTCTGGATTCCACATTCAACCTCAAGACAGGCTCGGTGTTCGAACACCGGAGATTGAATCTCCAGTTATCCATCTCCATGCTGAGGCCGTCTGTTTCGTCGATGAGTCCGGCTTCCGCATCATAATGGTTTCTCACTCTTTCAATGGCCGCCAGGGGATCATTGAGTCTCCGGTTTATCTCACCGCTTGATGGAAATATCTCTATCCGTTCTTCCAGCATGGTGGAAAGAGGTTGTTTTTTCCGACAGATGAGTTCTGCAACCAGCAGCCATGTGATCATTCCGCTGTCGCAATATGAAAAATCGCGGAAATAATGGTGGGCGCTCATCTCGCCACCGTATACTGCATCCTCAGCCCGCATCCGCTCCTTGATAAAGGCATGCCCTGTCTTGCTCTGGACAGGTGTACCTCCTGCCTTGGTAACGATATCGATGGTGTTCCAGGTAAGGCGAGGGTCATGGATTATCCTGGCCCCGGGCTCTTTTGCCAGAAATGCATCAGCGAGAAGGCCGACAATATAGTAACCTTCTATGAACCGGCCTTTTTCATCGAACAGGAAGCACCTGTCAAAGTCTCCATCCCATGCAATTCCCAAATCCGCCCCGGTTTCCAGGACTGCCTCACTGGTGACAGACCGGTTTTCAGGCAGCAGGGGGTTGGGGATGCCGCTGGGAAATGTACCGTCTGGTTCATGGCGTATCTTGAAGAACCGGAAGGGCAGCGATTTTTCCAGCATGTCCACCACAGGCCCTGCACAGCCGTTCCCGGCATTTGCGACTATTTTGAGCGGCCTTAAAGAGGTCCGGTCTATATATGAGAGCAGATGCTCCATGTAATCCTTCCGGCTGTCCAGGTGGTGAAGGGTGCCTTTTTGAGCCGCCTCGGAAAAAGAGGCCTCTTCCGCCAGGCAGCGAATTTCATCAAGGCCGGTATCTCCACTGATGGGTCGGGCTTCTTTTCTGACCAGTTTCATCCCGTTGTAATCCATGGGATTGTGACTTGCCGTGACCATGATTCCGCCGTCCAGGCGATAGTGGAACGTGGCAAAATATACTTCCTCTGTGCCACACATGCCGATGTCGTAAACATCTGTGCCGCTGTCCATGAGCCCTCTACTGAGAGCGCGGCACAGTTCCCTACTTGAAAGCCGTACATCCCTGCCCACCACCACTTTTTTGGGTGCGATATATTCTGCAAAGGCCCGGCCGATGCGGTAGGCGATATCTTCATCGAGTTCGTCTGGAACCCGTCCCCGTATGTCGTATGCCTTGAAGCATTTGATTTCAGCGGCCATAAACATCCTCAAAACGCACTATATCATCTTCTCCCAAGTAGCTCCCGGTCTGAACTTCTATCAGCTCCAGAGGAATAACCCCAGGATTTTCCAGGCGGTGTTTTGTGCCCAAAGGAATATAGGTTGACTGGTCTTCGGTGAGCATCAATTCCTCGTCGCCTCTGGTGACCTTTGCCGTTCCCTTTACCACGATCCAGTGCTCTGCCCTGTGATGATGCATCTGTAGAGACAGGACCTGCCCCGGGTTGACAGTGATCCTCTTTACCTGGAACCTTCCCGAAATGTCGATTCCCTCATATGTACCCCAGGGCCTGTAGACCTTGCGGTGAAAGACTGCCTCTTCTCTTCCTGCCTCCTTGAGCCTGTTCACGATGGCCTTCACATCCTGGACTTTGTCTCTACGGGCTACCAGCACGGCATCTGTTGTTTCTACTATGATTAGATCATCAATGCCCAGAGCGGTTAAAAGACGGTGTTCGCTCCTGAGATAGCTGTTCCGGACATCCTCTGCCACTACGTCACCCAGCAGGACGTTTCCGGCTTCATCGAGCGTGTCTGTGTCCATCAGTGAAGACCATGCCCCAAGGTCATTCCAGCCTGCATCCAGCGGAATTACCACTGCTTCCCCGGTCTTCTCCATTACGGCATAGTCGATGGAGTCGCCGGGACACGATTCGAATGCACCGGCATCAAGCCGCACGAAATCGAGATCCATAACGGCCTTTTCATACGCATCCCTGCATGCATCGGACATTTCAGGGGCAAGACCTGACAGTTCATCCAGATATGTGGAGGCCTTGAACATGAACATACCGCTGTTCCAGTAGTAATCACCGGAATCGACATATTTCCTGGCAATTTCAATGTCCGGTTTTTCTACAAAGCGTTCCACCCGGAAGGCAGTGTGTCCAGCACCCAGAGGTTCGGCCCTCCTGATGTATCCATACCCGGTTTCCGGTCTGTCAGGCACTATTCCGAACGTCACAAGTTTTCCGGATTCTGCCATCGGACAGCCAGTTTCCACTGCCTTTCGAAACGTGTCTATATCCCTGATTACATGGTCTGCCGGCAGGACAAGCAGAACCGGATCCCCTTCTTTTTCCATGCAGTCTAGAGCAGCGCATGCCACAGCAGGAGCAGTATTCCTGCCTACAGGTTCGAGTAGCAGCGACAGTGCTTTATGGCCTGTTTCCCGGAGCTGTTCCGCAGCAAGAAAACGGTGATCCTGGTTACAGACGACAACAGGAGATCCACAGCCGGGAATGCCGGCAACCCGCTTGATGGTTGACTGGAAGAGGGTGTCTTTACCGGCAAGCGGCAGAAACTGTTTTGGATACGCCTTTCTAGACAGGGGCCAGAGACGGGTACCGGAGCCGCCACAGAGAATAATTGGTATTATCATTGTCTGTTTCCTATCTTTGATAATCCCAGATTATGCAGTTCCCGTTTTCAAATGGGGTGCGTTACCAAATTTGTAAAAAATAACCAACTGTTTTTAAAT
>DTYO01000096.1 GCA_012961845.1 Thermodesulfobacteriaceae bacterium | reverse complement strand
TGCTAAGATGCAAGTCCGAATGTTGAGTTATTAATATGTAATATGTCTGCGGTTTTTTTTGTCCGCCTTGTTCTGGAACAAAATTCTTGATTTTTTTAGGAACCCTGTTGTAACTGCCTGAACCGGCCTCAGGATATCTCCACGACTTCAACACATTCAGCGCATCCCAGGATGCCAGCGGCTTCTTTAATGTGAGCGATACTGTGCCAGTCAATCTTGAGGAGGCCGGCTGAAACTGCATCCACAGCAACAGGATCATCTCCAGCCAGGAACATGTCAACAGGTGGATCGCACAGGGCGCCACCTAGGTGAGATTCTGCCATGCCTGTGGTGGCATCCAGCAGAACAAAGTCCGGCAGTCTGGCACTGTTGAGATCTATTATCGAGGCCTGAATTCGCTTGTGAAAGGCCGACTTTCGCCAGTACCCTCCTTCCTGGTAGTGTTCAGGAGGACATGCTCCTATCATGTTCTTCATTGAAAGTGTAACACCCGCCAGAGTATGTGCCTTCAGAACAGGAACAGATATAAGAAATGAATCAAGAACTGCCTCCGGCAGATACAGGCCGTCCCATCTCCTGCCGGCAGGAAGAGCCACCCAACGGCACGATGCATGATTCAGATCCATGAACACCACCCCGCCCACAGCTTCAGGATATCCGTGAAGTTCGAAGAGATCCAGGGTTTCCATGTCCGGTTCCCCTGTACCGTCCGCCACCACGATATCGATCTCCATTCCCAGGCGCATGATAAAATCCGCTATTTCACCCACAACCCAGGCAGGGGTAGTCACTGGCGGCGGACTTGCATTAACAATATTGGGTTTGATCAGCACCTGTCGGGAAGAGGCATTGCAGAAAAAGGCTTCCAGTTTCCCGGCAAGTCCTGCTACTGAAAGCAGTTCTCCAACCGCCTGCTTTCTCCCTCCGAAACGAATAGTATATACTTTTGCTTCCACAACCTGCAATCACCTCGGGACAAACGGCAACAGGGACATCCACTCCGGATTGTCAGACGACCTCTGCATTGATCAGAATCATCACAGCTGCCTGGGTCCTCCACCAGGCATCCGCTTCCTCTCATTATTCCCGGATCAAACCTACGGCATCGAGGAATGCCTCCCGCCCCATTCTATTGATTACGCGGTCAAGCCTGGATTTTATCCTAACATTTTCAGTAAAGACCTTTGCCACCCTGTCCACAAGCCTGACGGCTTCTTCAAAGGAAGTGATCTTGACCACCTTTTCACCTGCCCTGGGTCTGGCGCCTCCATGGCCTCCGATATAGACCCAGAACCCACTCTTCACACCCACAAACCCCACATCAAGACAGTTGGCCCATGAACAACAGGCAGGACAGCCTGCGATTCCAACCTTCAGTTTTCTGGCAACCGGCTTCCTGGCAAGTCTTTCCATGAGGAAGTCAGACAGGTCGAATGTCTGCTGAAATCCGTATCTGCAGTATGGTTTTCCCACGCAGACCCTAGGCTGGGAAAGATCCCTGGCAGTCTTTACAAAGAGGTTTGCATCCCTGAGGATGTCCATGGCCCTCAGGCCCCTTTCCTCGTCCAGGTCGAGCAGCATTATCTTTTGTGCTGTGGTGAGGTGTACTCTGCACCCCGTCTCCCTGGCAGCCCGCCACAGTGACTCGAGGGCATTTTCATCCAGACATGCACCCCTGCCTGTTTCTATGAATATTGCGAAAGAACCATCCTTCTGAGCCACAAGCCCGGGTATTATTTTGCTGTCTTCCATAGCTTATCCTCACTCCAACAATCTGACAGAATTTCAAGAAAAACACTCACAGACATATGGATATTTCGTCTGTCATAGTTTAATATAATTGTTTACAAATACAAATCTGTTTCAATAATCCCTGATCAGACAATCAAACTGCTGGATAGGAGCAACGGCCTTGAATATTCGAAAACTGTTCCATATGTTCATAGCAATGGTAATGGGCATCTGCCTGTGTTCAGGCTGCTCTATTTCATACTCGAGCAAATCCAGTTCGGATTCATCCCGCTCAAGTTCCGAATCAAGTTCCGGGCCATCAACATCTGACGAAACCAGAAAAGCCTATGAAGGAGACGTAACCACGTACACCTTTGCAATCGGAACCGGCGAGACCTCTCCCGAAGATTTTCTGAGAGGACTGTCGAGTATTGCAGAACAGCATGGAATCACAGACTGGGAGAGCTACAAACCCACATATATCGCAATAGGCAGGGGACTCAAGAAGACGGGAATATCCAGGGATCAGCTTCAAGAGCTGCCATATCTTCAGACCCTGCTGCTTGGCCAGGAAAAGAGGCTTGGTTACATAAAAGAGGGTTTCTGATATTTCTCCGCACAGTTCCGCCTGACATGCCTTGCTGTAATGGAAGGTGCCTTGCCGCCTCCTTTCTTTTTCTTCTCGTCTTCAATCTTGCTGCCCTGAACATCTGCTACTCCGGCCAGGTATATGATTCCGGCCTTGAGCTTATTTATATAGAATCAAATGTAGGTGGGGCAAGCGGCGGCCACATGGCGCTCAAGATCAACAAAAATGTTTACCACTTCCAGCAGTTTGCCGACGGCTACTTCAGGCTCAAGAGAGACAGGTGGAACCACTTCCGACTCATATACAATGACCTGGAAAACCGGTCCCTCTTCGTGGCTGAAACCCCGTGCCCTTCCCGCATGACTGACAGTATTGAAGGACGCTTCACGCGGATCCTGCTGGGACAGGAGAGAAACTTCGAAAACCTTGCGGCCCTGAGAAAAGACATGGAACTGTTCGATTCCATGAAGTACGGGACAGGATATCTGGATGTTGAAGGTGCGGGTCTCTTTTCAGCACATGAAACAGACGTTTCTCCTTACATGGCGCACCTGAAAGAAGATGCCCTTTCAGTACTTGGACAGACTTACCTTGCTGACCAGCTCGCATGTGTCGAGAGGAACATGAAAAATCTGGCGCCGTCTTCCCTCTCCAGCATATCACTTCCGGGAGCAAGGGTTGACATCCCCCCCCTGATCACAACATACTCCACCAAGCTTCAGGAGCTCATCTCACTAAAGCTCGCCCTGACCTGGCTCAGGGGAGAAAGGGCAGCAAATAGAGGCATACTGGTGGATGCAGGCCCTCTGGAACCATGCGTACATGAAAAACTCAGGGATTTTGCCGCATCGATAAGAAAATCGGCCACAGGCCTCCTTGCTTCAAGCCGGCCTGACAGAGGCCGGGCCCTGCTGGTTCAGATGATCCGCTACCAGGCAGTCATGCAGAGTCTGGAGACCGGACGCCTGGTGATAACAGATCCATTTCCTGATGACACAGGGGAGGTATCCCGGACAGCCCTCATGGGTGACCTGGAGACCCTGCAACTGCTCATCCAGGATGCAGAATCCAGACTGGCGAGAGCAAAGAAAAACATTTGCTCCACGAAGAACATGGATGAGTTTTCATATAATGTGCTTGAAAACATGGCTGCCCGCTGGGCAGAAATAACAAAATCAAGATATGAAGGGACCCCTCTGAGGATATCTGAGAACATAGAGATACCTTCCCGCGGAAAAAAGATAGGAATCCGGTGTTTCAAGGGTGCGGCCCCAGACATAAGACACTTGGTACAGCAGGCGAGAAAAGATCATGATCTCTACGCAGCCAAGCTGAAACGTATATATTCCTACAATCTCATAACATCGAACTGTGTCACGGAGCTTGTAAGGGAACTAAAAAAAGCATTCCTGGATGAAGGCACTATGACGCAAGCATTCACGGCCGGGCTGGATCCCGGCCCTGCAGCCGCCTTTGTACCGTTTCGCTTTTTCGACCACTGGGTCTCCCATATGAACGTCCTCAGAGTTGAAAATCTACCTTCCTACAGAAAGAGAATGCTGGCTGGCATGTACCGGCATGAGAATCCGTTGAGAGTATATCTCAGGGAATGCAACACAATGACTTCCTCCATCTACAGGCCGGACCACGTGGACTCGAGTTTTCTGCTTTTCACTGACGACACTGTACTTCCGCGTCCTGTTTTCGGTGCGGTAAACACGGCATATTCCGCCCTGACCGCTGCATCGGGTCTTTTTACTCTGCCCTTTGACAGGGCCAGGAGAATCAAACAGGGATTCTGGGGAATCATCTACAGCATGCCGGAACTGTTTTTTGCAAACATAAGGAAAGGCAGCTTCACCTGGACAGCACGGCATACGGAGAATTAGTCGACCGCTTTTTTACATGCACACAGGATAACCCCACACCCTCTTTTCCCTGCACCAACCTCCTGCAAGCATCCCTGTGGCTCATGACAAAGATGATGGAGGGCCGTATGTCTGTCTCACACTGAAGCAAAGCATGAAACAGGGCGCGGCAACCTCTGATGAAGGCAGGATACCGGAGACCGATGCAGTCGCCGCCAAGGGAAAGAATTTGATGCACACATGAATAGGCCTCCCTGTAATCACGGACCGGTCATACGGGCCTATTCCGGAAAAATCGGGCTGCGTATATCCTTTTCCCAGCGACCTCTGTTACAGGACATATCACGAAAATGTTCTTTTGTCCCATAACCGTATTATTCTCAAAAAATAATCTTGGACATACCACGATGATTGTTTCGGCTGGTAATGGCCCGAACCCTTCCATCCCATACCTGAAACTGTTTCCTCTACCTCATTTTTTCTCAGCAGCCAGCTGGAAGGGAAGGCGAAGCGCGTCAGTCAAACGGAATTTCCTGAGCTCATTTTTGCAGATAAAACCGGATACAGCAACATGTGCATCGAGACAACAGCCTTCTTCACCAGACATGAAGAGCACATGGTAAATATTTACTCACTGGTACAAGAGATGCGTGGCTGCTACGCTGCACTGGAGCCCTTCTGTCACGATTTCACCAAGCATATATGCGGCAAATGCCCCACTCCATGCTGTGTGAACAGGCATGGTTTACCTGATTTTGAAGACCTGGTGACCTTCCGGGCCATGAACCTGGTCGTCCCCGCCTTCAATTTTGATGCATAAGACCGGGAAACATGCCAGTTCCTCGGCAGTAAAGGAAGTATAATCCCAAGGCACAGCAGGTCCTACAGATGCACATGATATTTCTGCGATACTCTCCTTGATGTATTCGAACACTCCAAAACTTCCAGGTTCAGGCAATTTGAGTCCGAACTGGAAGACCTCGGAGAAAAGCGTGGGGATCTGATGAAAGAATTCAGAGTGATGTGGTTTGCTGAACAAAAAAACCTGAAGTGAATGCCTTAAAACCCGGCCTACAATCCAGTTCCTGCGAGCCATGTGACCAGTTCCCATGCCACCTCACGTGCAGCCGAATTCAGTGCAGCCACCGCCCCATGAGCATCCACTGACGGAGCAGCCGCTCTGGAAACAAACTCTTTGGTTGCCGTCACAGTTCTCGTCTCACTGTCTATGAGGTAAAAACGCACCCTAACCACCCCCCACGAACTTCCGTCATCCTCAACATGGTGACTGAAATCGTACAGGCGGCCTTCCAGGATCAGGTCTGCTCCGGCAGATGACGCCGGTGAGACAACGGCCCTGAACAGCCCGCTTCTTTCAAGGATCGCATGGAACAGTATCCGCAGCAATTTCACAGGTGAGTCGTTCCACCGGCTATAAGCATAGCATTCCCGGCTGTACTCCGAATCTGAATATATAATGTCGGTGCCGGTATAAGTCCGTGCCGCCTGGATTGTCGCCATTCTGACAACTATCGGATTCCTGATCTGCTGGGCAGGAAGGACGGTTGCGCTGTCATGCCATTCGGGCAGTATGGTATAGACATCCGGAGGTGGAACACTTTTGGTAATGCACCCGGCCATTGTAAGGAGCAGGAATAACACTGAAAAACTATTTTTCACTATAGCCCTCCTCACCTGGCCCGGGCCTAGGCAAGGTACGTTTGAACAACAGGTCGCCAGGGCTGGCCCCGATGGCAGTCAGCGTGTCCTGAAGGTTACCTGTGAGAATCCGGAGTTCGTACATAAGCTGATTGAAGACCTCAAGGCTCTGCTCCACGTCCCGGCTCATATCCCGGCCGGTGCGTGCATAATTCTTTTCCAGACTTTCGGCCATGCTCCGGACACTGGCAGAAGCTTCATCAATCCTGTCAAAGGTTTGAACAACACGCTCTTCCATCATGATTCCCCTGTCGATCAGATCTTTGAAATCCTTGAGCTGCCCCCTGACTTCTCCGGCAGCAAATCTCGTCTCGGAAAGCAAGGCTGAGAAATTGTACAAATTCTCTTCACTAAACAGCTGATCGAATTTATCCAGGGCCTGGGCCGACTTTTCCGCAAGCATCCTGAGAGACTCATCGATCTGCGCAAATTTCGAAGGGCTTCCGGGAATAACCGGAATCTCATCACCTGTCGTCGTCAGCTTGGGGGCATCGATCGAGCTTCCTGTAAGCTCTATGAACGCAAGGCCGGTTATTCCATAGAACTTGAGCTGAGCCCTGGTGTTCACTGTAACCGGCGTACCCCGACTGATTTTCAGGAGCAGATCGACTTCCCGGAAATTTTTCGGATTGATGCTTATCCGCTCCACGGTTCCCACATCAACCCCCATGTATTTCACATATGAATCAGTACTGAGGCCTGCCACGGATTCCTTCATGTAGACACGGTAATGATCATATTCCTGATTGGTCCCGTATTTCCCTAGCCAGTAAACAAAGGACATGAGCCCGGCTGCAAGTATAACGACAAAAAGTCCTACGATGGTGTAATTGATTCTACCTTCCATTCCTGCTCCGCATGCGTCCCCGGGCCCCCCAGAAAAACTTTCTGACCACAGGATGAGAATTTTCTCTGACTTCCTGGAGAGTTCCTTCTGCTATTACTTTTTTGTCTCCAAGGACTGCGAAACGATCCACTATGGTCCATATGGAGTCGAGATCATGGGTGACCATCACCACGGTCAGCCCCAGTGTTTCACGAAGTTTCAGGATCAGGTTGTCGAAAGCTTCCGCTCCCACAGGATCAAGACCCGATGTAGGTTCATCTAGAAACAGCAGTTCCGGATCCATGGCCAAGGCCCGGGCCAGCGCCGCACGCTTGACCATGCCTCCGCTGAGCTGAGCTGGATAGAGTTCCGCCGCACTGTCTGGAAGCCCCACCATTCTGATCTTCATCCGCACGACATCCTGTATGAGGTCTTTTGGCAGTGCGGTATATTCTCTAAGTTTAATCCCGATATTTTCTTCGAGTGTCAGTGACGAATAGAGGGCGCCTGCCTGAAAAAGTACTCCCCACCGGTGCCTGAGAAATTCGGCGTCTCTCCTGCTCATGCTCGTGAGATCTCTGCCAAGGACCCTGATCTCGCCTGACCAAGGCCTCAGCAGCATGATCATTTCCTTAAGAAGGGTAGTTTTCCCCGAACCGCTTCCGCCCAGAAGGCCATATATCTCACCCCGGCGTACACTCAGACTGATACCATCGTGGACCATTTTCCGTCCGAACATGGTTACCACATCCGTGACTGTGACAACTGTATTTTTCAAATACCAAGCTCCGTAAACAGCACTGAAAAAAGCGCGTCACAGGCTATCACCAGAAAAATGGCGTTCACCACACTTATAGTGGTATAACGCCCTATGCTCTCTGTATTCCTGGAGACCTGAAAACCGTGAAAACAGCCAACTGAAGCAATGAGCCAGGCAAAAAACGGCCCCTTAAAGATACCCACCCAGACATGCTTCACCAGAAGCACATTCTGCAGCTGGCGGACAAACTCGGAACAGGAAATGTGGAGATGGAGATTGGAGCTGATCATTCCGGCGCAAATTCCGATTACATCGGCAAAGAATATCATGAGGGGAAGAACAATCATCAGGGCCATGATACGGGGGAGCACCAGAAAACGGTGCGGGTCAAACCCCATGGTACCGCATGGCATCGATTTCTTCAGTGATCTTCATCACACCGATCTGGGCAGTATAGGAAGAACCTGAACGGCCTGCCACCACGATGGCGGTGATCAGCGGAGCAAGTTCTCTTGTAACCGAAAGAGCTATCATGTCCACAATAAAAATGTTGGCACCGAATTTTTCCAGCTGCACCGCTCCCTGGTATGCAATCACCACTCCGATCAGAAAGCTGGTCAGGGCTACGATGGGCATGGCGCGCACACCGGCCTCTTCGATGTTCTTGATGATTGCACCGAAGCATATGGTGCCTGGATGCCTCAGTCCGATCAGCAGATTTACAAAATTTTCACCTATAAACGTAATGAAATCAACCAGATTCCGGAAAAATTCCACTGTATTCTTCCCAACACCGTCGAGAAGATTCACAAGACGTTCTGAAAAAACGGCCTCTCTCCTGCCCTCACATTCCGGCATATAACTGCGTACCAGACGGTACATTCTATCATGTTCCAGCCCTGCTCCGACAATTTCGACGGAACATGCATTTGATTTGAGAAGATCTAAACAACGGACAAACAGCATCATGCCTGCTGAATCAATACGTCTGATCCCGGAGACATTCCATCGAATGGATACCCCCTGGCCTTCCCTAGACAACCTCTCAAGGATTCCGGCGGCATCTTCAATAGCATCTACAGTCCAGTCCCCGGTACTCTCGAATATTATTATACCATCCGTACTTTCAAGCCGTCTTATCCCGGGTTTTTGTAATCGAACTAACTGCATTCGCCTGTCATACAGTATAACCAGATATTATCACGTCTCCCATTCTGCAGATTTATCCTAATGATATCATCGTGCCGAATAGAAAACAGGAAAAAAACTTTTTGCGGGATTGTCAATCATGGCCCGCACCAGTTGAACAAGAACTTGATCTCTCATGCCAAGCCTGATATACAAATTCATTATAAGGCGTTTAATTGCCTTATAATATGAGAAGAAGGGCGCTGGCCCTCTTCTTCATTCCTCGTAT
>DTYO01000095.1 GCA_012961845.1 Thermodesulfobacteriaceae bacterium | reverse complement strand
TCAACAACTATTCTCATGCCCTCCCGGTCAGATTCATCCCTGACCGCGTGGATGCCCTCGATTTTTTTGTCTCTGGCCAGGAGAGCGATCTTTTCTACCAGCTTTGCCTTGTTGACCTGGTACGGGATTTCTGTGATGATAATATGTTCCCGTTTTCCCTTGGCCTGCTGTTCAACCACGGCTCTTGCCCGCATCTTGATGATGCCGCGTCCTGTCTCGTAGGCGGCCTTGATACCCTGGCTTCCGTACACAAAACCGCCGGTGGGAAAATCGGGGCCGGGTATGAAACTCATGAGTTCAGAGACAGTAATGTTGGGATTACGAATCAGAGCGATCAATGCATCTACAACCTCTACCAGGTTGTGTGGGGGGATGTTGGTGGCCATTCCCACAGCTATGCCGCCTGAACCGTTGATCAGTAGATTAGGCACTTTGGAAGGGAGGACGGTCGGTTCCAGCATGGAGTTGTCATATGTGGGGACAAAATCCACGGTCTCCTTGTCTATGTCGGCCATCAGCTCGTGGGCCAGCTTGGTGAGACGGATTTCCGTATAACGCATTGCGGCGGGTGCATCACCGTCTATGGAACCGAAATTTCCCTGGCCGTCTATCATGGGATATCCCATGGCGAAATCCTGGGCCATCCGTACTATGGTATCATATACCGCCACGTCACCATGGGGATGATATTTACCTATGACGTCACCTACGATTCGGGCCGATTTCTTGTATGCCTTGTTGTAATCGTTTCGCAACTCGTGCATTGCATAGAGAATTCGTCTATGCACAGGCTTGAGCCCGTCTCTGGCATCCGGCAGGGCCCGACCTACTATTACGCTCATGGCGTAATCCAGGTACGATTTCTTCAGTTCATCTGCGATGTCACAGGATTTGGTGGTGCCTGAAAACAATTCTGTCTGTTTCTGCATTATTGCAGACTCCTAACTTCCTAGTTTGAAAAGATTCAGAAAAGACTGTTCGGGCTGCAGGTCAACTGAGTGCTGCGCCGGTCGTGGTCATGGTAAGCTTGCAGTGTTTAACTCCTTTTAATGCCTTTAATTTGTATGCCAGTTTTTCCAGCTCCTCGGAAGTACCCCTGACTATGGCTACTTCCAGGCAATTGTGATGATTCAGGTGCACGTGCTGGGACACTATTACAAGGTCTGGAAAGGCATGTTGAATATCCAGGATAGAATCTACCAGATCTCGTTTATGGTGGTCATAGACATACGTGATGATGCCCACGACCTCCTGGTCCAGAAATTCCTGTCTCCATTCGTCTTCTACCAGCTCTTCACGGATCAGGTCGCGTATTGCCTCGGACCTGCTTCTGTAGCCTTTTCCCCTGATATAGGAGTCAAATTTACCGATCAGGTCTGAAGGGATGGAGACCCCGAATCTTGTGGTTGAGGAATTATAGCTGTTCATTTTCTGTGTATGGCGAGGGGAGTTTCGAATGTGACTTACAACCAAATGTAACTGTCCACAGGGCAGTTCCGCAGAATTATCAATTAACCATTCAATACCTGAAATGTCAAATCAGCAGGTTGCGTCAGACAAATACAATTCACCCTGCAGGGACAAGGCATGTACTTGTCTTTTCGCATTTTCTGATAATGGAAATAATCATTCTTGTCCAGACCGGAGTCATGCCAAGACCGGTATATACTCTTGTGTATGCAATAAGCTTTCTCAAGCCGAGATAATCTGTTATCATGCTTTCTGTTTGAGAACGGCTAAATCCGGAAGGTTCCGTAAAACCCCAATGTGAACAGGCCGGCACAAATAAGGGAAGCAGGATTCTTGAAACCGTTAACCGAAAAAAAGCATCTGCACTGGGAGACATGCAGGAAAACACAGGACAACAGGCAAGACCGGTAGAGCCCGGAGGGATCCATGAAAAAGATACCGGGTCTGGAAATGTAGCGGAGAGTGGCCGGAAGGTGATTCTGACCACTGTGAGACTGAGGCCTGAGTGGCCCGTACTGCATTACGATGCAGGAGATCTACCGGCCAATAATGGAGAGTGGGTGGTCATCCCTACCAGACATGGAGACGAAGTGGGGCAGGTAAAGGGTAGTCCCGTGAAAATACAGCTGCCTGAACACGTATCTTTTCCTCGAATCAAGCGCCTCGCCAGCACCCATGAAATAGAACGCTATTACCGGAATCTGGAGAGGGAGGAATATGCCCTCAACCAGTGTGCGGAACGTATCCATGCCCTTGGTCTGGCCATGAAACTGGCCAGGGTTGAGAGCTATTTTGATAGCAGCAAGATTGTATTTTACTATTCATCGGACGGACGTGTAGATTTCAGGGAACTGGTGAGAGACCTGGTAAACCGCCTCAGGACAAGGGTGGAGATGCGGCAGATAGGTATCAGGCATGAGGCAAAAATGGTTGGAGGACTGGGAAACTGTGGCCGAGAATTGTGCTGTGCCGGTTTTCTTACCCAGTTTGAGCCTGTAACCATAAAGATGGCCAAGAGCCAGAACCTTCCGCTGAATCCCAGTAAAATTTCCGGTCTGTGCGGCAGACTGCTGTGCTGCCTGACGTATGAGTACAAGACATATCATGCCCTTTCCGTGGGGATGCCCAATCTGGGGACGAACTGTGAAACACCTGCAGGGAAAGGGAAGGTGATCCGCAGGGACATCCTGAGGCAGAGGGTTACTGTGAGCCTTGAAAATCAGGAGGTGATTCAGTTTGATGTCTCTGAACTCGACGGCAGTGGTTCCAGGAAGAAAACCGGTAGGAGTGCGAGATCGAAAAAGGGACATTCGGCTGGCGGGGCTCGAGACGGACAATCTGTGCCGGAAAAAACACCTGCACGCAGGCAGAAGAGAGCCGCACCAGGCAGAAAAAAGACAGAAACAAAAGAAAAATCCAGGGGAGCAAGGGGCAGAAAGAAAACCAGAAAGAAGAGATCGTCGGCAAAATCCAGAAACAGGCCCAGATCAGGAGGCCGTAAAACCAGGCCCAGATCCCGGGATTCCGGGTCCAAAAAATCGTAGGGTGATCCTTTACAGGCCAGTGTACCTTTTCCCTTGTCCGGCAATCGGCGCACAGGAAGTATGCCCGTGCACCGGCTCTTGCCTGCACCTGTAGCCCCCTGTTGCGGTTTATGATGGGCGGGTCATGTCATCTGCAGCCATGCCTGCCGTGTGATGAAATATGCATCAAGAGGGCGGTATGGATGATGTTGCCGGGGGGCATGGGTATCGGAATGGATAAAGAAAACAGGGGAAAGGCCCCATGAAGAATAAATTCTATATTACAACTCCTATTTACTACGTGAATGCAGAACCGCACCTCGGGCATGCCTATACCACCGTGGTTACTGACGTACAAAACAGGTTCCACAAGCTGCTGGGAGACGAGACTTTTTTTCTCACAGGTACTGATGAACACGGAGACAAGATCGTTCAGGCGTCCGAGTCGAGAGGTATCGATCCCAAGACCTATGCGGACAGGATAAGCTCCATGTTCCGGGAATCGTGGCCGCTGCTGAATATCAGGCCGGACAGGTTCATCAGGACTACAGATCCCGAACACACAGCTACAGTCCAGTATATCCTGCAGAAGGTATTCGACAGGGGAAACATAGTCTTCAAGGAGTACGAAGGGCTCTATTGCTTCGGCTGTGAACGGTTTTACGTGGAGCGTGAGCTGAAGGATGGAAAGTGTCCGGACCACGGTACAGCCCCGGTGAATTTAAAGGAAAGTAACTACTTTTTCACCATGAGCAGGTATCAGGACTGGCTTGTAGATCATATCAAGCGAAATGCCTCTTTCATTACCCCTGAGCGGTACAGGAATGAAGTCCTGTCCTTCCTGAAAGACCCTCTGGACGATCTGTGTATATCACGTCCGGTAAGCCGGCTCACCTGGGGCATCCCGCTGCCCTTTGACAGTAAATTTGTCACCTATGTATGGTTTGATGCACTGATTAACTACCTCACAGGACTGGGCTATCCTGACCACAGCAGATTCAGGGAATTCTGGCCCGCTGCGGAACATGTCATAGCAAAAGACATACTCAAACCCCACGGTATTTACTGGCCCACAATGTTGAAATCGCTGGGCCTGGAACCGTATAAGCGGCTTCATGTCCATGGATACTGGCAGATACGGGATCAGAAGATGTCCAAATCCATAGGCAACGTGATACGACCCGGGTATCTTCTGGATGCTTTCGGCTGCGATGCCACCAGATACTGTCTCATGAGGGAGATGGTCTTCGGACTGGATGCAGGATTTTCGGAAGACGCTTTCAGGGTGAGGATCAACGCAGACCTTGCCAATGATTTAGGGAACCTGATAAGTCGTACACTTGCAATGGTCCATAAGTACTGCGGTGGAAAGGTGCCTCCATACACGGGTTCGGACGGACCTGAAACGACCCTGCGAACTGCATCCGAGCAGCTCGTTCCTGTCTGGGAAAGGGAAATGAGGGCTTTCGCCATGCACAAGGCTCTGAGCGCAGTATGGGAAGTGATAAGCGTGGCCAACAAGGTGATAGATACAGCGGCGCCGTGGGAAATGGCAAAAGATCCTGCAAGGTCGGAGGAACTCGGCAATGTGCTCTATACCCTGCTGGAGTCGATAAGGATATTTTCTGTCCTGGTTGCTCCGGTGACGCCTGAAACTGCGGAAAAGATTCAGGGGGCTTTGGGGATCGACCCGGAGAAGAACCTGAATGTGAATTCTGTCAGAAATTGGGGCCTCCTCCAGCCCGGTACGACTACGTCTCGTATTCCATCCCTGTTCCCCAGACTGGATATTGCAGAGAGGCCTGCCGGGTCTGAGAAAAACAAAAAAACTGCAGGGCAGAGGCGAAAAAAAGGAAAACAGATGAAAGAGACCGATGCCGGAGGCGGCCGGAAGACAGGGGGCGATGGATATATTACCTTTGAGCAGTTTCAGAATGTGGATCTCAGGGTTGCTGAAATTGTGGACGCAGAAAAGATGCCCAGGGCTGACAGGCTTCTGAAGCTGACAGTCCGGTGTCCTGAGGAAAGGACGATTGTGGCAGGAATAGCAGAACATTTTTCTCCTGAAGAGCTTAAGGGAAGGCAGGTGATAGTGGTGGCAAATCTCAAGCCCGTGAAGCTCAGAGGGGTTAAATCGGAAGGGATGCTGCTGGTGGCCAAAGATGGAAGCGGTCTTCATCTTTCCGCTGTGGCTGTCCCCGTCGAGCCTGGAGCCAAGATAAGCTGATAAACTGTATGCGGTTACAGAGCTGCGCATGCTGTGTGGTCAGGCACTTACGGGGGGACCGGGCTGGCATACTTTCTGCCCTGCATGTGTAAGTCGTGTGACTGTATGCGGATCATATAGTTGTTTCACTTGATGAGTTGCGATACATGAATAACAAGACGATAATACTGGGAACCGCCGGTCATATTGACCACGGCAAGACCACCCTGGTAAAGGCCATTACCGGCATCGATACTGACAGGCTCAAAGAGGAAAAGGAACGTGGAATCACCATAGAACTGGGATTTGCGCACCTCGACCTGCCGACCGGTCAGAGAATTGGTGTGGTGGATGTGCCCGGGCATGAACGTTTTGTGAAAAATATGGTGGCGGGTGCAGCAGGTATGGACCTGGTCATGCTGGTCATTGCTGCTGATGAGGGTGTGATGCCTCAGACCCGGGAGCACCTTGAGATCTGCCAGCTTCTGGGAGTTCAGAAAGGTGTCATAGCCCTTACCAAGTGTGATATGGTGGATCAGGACTGGCTCGAACTGGTCATGGAGGATGTGGGTGAATTTGTCGCCAGCACGTTCCTGGAAGGGGCGCCGGTGGTTCCTGTATCGTCTGTCACCGGTGAAGGGCTTGAAGATCTGCTGCAGATTCTGGGAAGGATCATATCCGACGTGAAAGCCAGATCTCCCTCCGGGCCTTACAGGCTGCCCGTGGACAGGGTGTTCACCGTAAAAGGCTTCGGGACCGTGGTCACCGGCACGACTATATCGGGCCAGATCGGGCTGGGTGACGAGGCGGTCATATATCCCGCTGGAAAGTCCACCAGGATTCGCGGTATTCAGGTCCACAGGGGAGAAGCGTCAAAGGCAAGGCCGGGCCTTCGGACGGCGCTCAATCTCCAGGGGCTGGACAAGGATGAAGTGCACAGGGGAGACGTTCTGGCCACCCCAGGCAGCCTCCATGCAAGCTATCTCCTGGACCTGAAATTCCTCTATCTTTCCAGTGCTGGCCGTCCGCTGCGGCACCGGACGCCTGTCCGGTTTCATGCAGGCACAGGGGAGGTGATCGGCAGAATACTGCTGGAGAAAGATGAAATAGATCCAGGAGAGTCGGTCTTTGCCCAGATCAAACTGGAAGAACCTGTCGCTGTGCTTCCAGGAGACGCCTATGTGATCAGGAGCTATTCGCCTGTAAGAACCATCGGCGGAGGCAGAATACTCAATCCGGTCCCCAGGAAACGAAAGCGGACCAGGCCCGATCTGTGGGAAGAAATGGGAGTCCTTTCAGAGGGCTCACCATCAGACCGGATCAGATACCATCTCAGACAGGTGTGGTTTCGGGGGCTTACTCCTGCAGAACTCGCTATGCGTACGGGCCTGTACGGCAAGAAGCTAATCCGTGAACTGGATCTGCTCATGAGCTCAAAGAAGATTGTGCAGTTCGAGGGAGAAGGGCAGCGGCTGATTCACGGCGATGTCTACGACGAACTCAAATCCATGGCGATAAAGATTTTGGAAGAATTTCATGCTGCAAAACCCTTGGTCAAGGGTCTTTCAAAGGAAGAGCTGAAGTCCCGGCTGTTTTCGTCCAAAGCGGTTCGTATTCCAGGTTATCTGCCTTCATACAGCCAGGCGGTCAGGACGGCAGGACAGAAATTGTTTCACAAACTCCTTTCCGAGCTGGTCAGATCCGGACGGTTGGTTCAGGAAAAGGATATCGTTCGTTTGGCCTCTCATAAAATAGCCCTGGGAGAGGAGGAAAAGGATGTCAGGGAGAAGATCGAGAAGATATTCAGGGAGGCCGGCTGTAGACCGCCGTCAAGAGAAGACGTACTGGAACGCATCCAGGTCAGTGACAGAGCAGCGGCAGCAGAGGTGTTTGGGCTGATGGTCAGAGAGGGAATCCTGGTGCGTCTTAAGGACGATTTGTTTTTCCATGCTGCGGTCCTTGAAAAGGTCCGCGACCTGGTGGTCCGGTTTCTGAAAAAACAGGGAGAACTCAGAATTCAGGATTTTAGGGAGCTCACAGGTGGAATTTCCAGAAAATACATGATTGCGCTCCTGGAAAACCTGGATAACCAGAGGGTCACCATCCGGATAGGAGACGTGCGAAAGCTGAGGGCGGCCAAATAGTAACCGGAGCCGTTCACAAGGGGGCTGACGGATTCAAGCATGATCCTGAGAACCGTATCTGTTCAGGCGTGAAGCAGGTCCAGCAGGTCACCCAGCGGCCTGGTGTTGAGCACATTCCCGGATTCAAGCCATCCTCTGCGGGCTTGGCCTATTCCGTAACGCATGTTTTCATATCCTCCTGTACTGTGGGCATCTGTGTTGATGCTTATCAGTACTCCGGCATCCCTAGCCATCCTGCAATAGATGTCGGAGAGATCAAGCCTTTCGGGGTTGGCGTTCAGCTCCAGGAAACGTCCTGCTTCGGCGGCTGCTTTGATGATCCTGACCATGTCCAGACTGCACGGAGGGCGTTGTCTTAGGCGTCTGCAGGTAGGATGGCCCAGGATGTGGATATGTGGATTTTCCAGGGCCCTCAGAATGCGTTCCGTCTGTTTATCTTCAGAGAGATTAAAGCTGCTGTGCACGGATCCTATTACCAGGTCGAGACGGCTGAGAACGTCATCCGGCATATCCAGGGTGCCGTCTTCAAGTATGTCCACCTCGAGCCCCTTTAATATGAAAATGCCGTCCAGTTCTTGGTTCAGCCTGTCTATTTCCCTGATCTGTCTGAGCAGTTTGCGGCTGTCCAGGCCTCCGGCTATCCTGAGGCGCTGAGAGTGGTCAGTGACTGCGATGTATTCGTAACCCCGCCTATTGGCTGCGACCGCGAGTTCCCGAATGGAGTTCTTTCCGTCACTGTAACTGCTGTGAACGTGCAGATCGCCCCTGATGGCGTCCATGGTGACAAGGTCCGGGAGGCCTCCCTCGGTTGCCGCTTCTATTTCTCCTCTGTCTTCCCTAAGCTCTGGAGGAATGAAGTCGAGTCCCATGGATCTGAAAACTGACTCCTCGGTCTCTCCTGCAATTTTTGAGTCGTCTCTGAAAACCCCGTATTCGTTTATTTTAAGCCCGAGGTCCTGACCCAGCCTGCGTAGTGCTATGTTGTGTGCCTTGCTGCCGGTGAAATAGTGAAGAGCCGATCCGAAGGATTCTCGGCCCACCACCCTGATGTCCACCTGGATACCCGAACTCAGAACTATGCTGGAGCGGGTGCTGCCCCTGGAAATGACCTTTCGCACCCTGTTGTAGCCTGTAAATTTATCCATGACCGGACAGTCAGGTCCTGCCGTAACCAGGATGTCGAGGTCGCCAACGGTCTCTCTGGCCCGCCTGAAGCTTCCGGCTACCACAACATCCTGTATGCATGGAAGTTTTTTCAGGTATCTTACCAACAGAGCTGCCGCAGCTTCGGCCTCTGCTAGAAGGAAACGCCTCCGGCTGTCAGCCCCTATTTTGATGGCCTCCATGATATGCTGTTCCGTCCTGGCTCCGAATCCAGGCAGCTTCCTTATTTTGCCGGCAGCACACGCATCCAGGAGCTGGTGCAGGCTGGTGATGCCGAGTTTGTTATATATGACCCTCACTCTCCGGGGGCCAAGGCCCGGAATGCGGAGAAGGTCAGTTACCGTACCGGGTATTTCTCTGCGGAGTTTTGACAGAGACCTGCACCGGCCAGTTTCCAGTATCTCCTGTATTTTTTCGGCAAGATCCCGTCCTATCCCGGGAAGATCCGTAAGGTCTCCATCTTCGGCGACATATTCTCTCAGATTTATCCCGAGTTCCCGCAATGTCTGTGCCGCCCTTCTGTAGGCCCTAATTCTGAAAGGATTGCTTCCCTTTATTTCAAGGAGATCGGCTATTTCATCAAATACCGCGGAAACTTCGGTATTTTCAACAGGCATGATATGGGTACTGAACCTTCTTTGATTAAATGTGAATAGTTATATATAGTCTTATTAACAGATACAGGCTATGCTTAAATTTGGTTCGTGCCTTTTTAAAAGTAGTCTTTTCGTTTGAGTTCTGTGTCGTGGTGAAAAATAATATCGAAATCTCAGGTATCTGTCTGTGTCTGTTTTTGAAAGCAACCAAGTTGCGGGACAAAAGAACACGTTAGAGATGCTCTTTAGATGTGCTCACCAGTGCAAGGAGGAATTCCCATGGCGGTGACCCTTGGAGACATAGAACGGGCAGCCGAACTGTTGCGAGGCAGTATCATGCAGACTCCGTGCACGTATTCCAAAACTCTTTCGGAGATCACCGGCGCCGACGTTTTTGTAAAGTTTGAAAATCTGCAGTTCACAGCATCTTTCAAGGACAGGGGCGCCCTTGTAAAACTCCTGTCCTTGTCGGAAGAAGAGAAAGAGAGGGGGGTGATTGCCATGTCTGCAGGCAATCATGCACAGGCTGTGGCCTACTATGCCCGACGTCTCGGTATACCGGCAGTCATAGTCATGCCCAGATACACACCCAATGTCAAGGTGGAACATACCAGGGCATACGGGGCGGAAGTGATACTCCATGGCGGAGATCTCAGCGAGGCCAGGGCGCATGCTGAAAAACTGGCTGCTGAACGGCGGCTATGCATGGTTCATCCCTACGATGACGAAAAAATCATAGCGGGCCAGGGGACCATCGCCCTTGAAATGCTTGAAGCGGTTCCAGACTTGGAAATCATTGTAATCCCTGTGGGAGGCGGAGGACTCATCTCAGGCAGTGCCATTGCAGCCAAAGGCATCAGACCCGGCATCAAGATAGTGGGAGTGGAGTCGGCACGTTTCCCATCCATGATGCAGGCACTTTACGGACTTCCGGTAACTTGCGGGAGGTCAACGATAGCAGAGGGTATTGCGGTAAAAGAACCCGGTGCCCTGACCCTGCCGATCATACGGGAATACGTGGACAAGATTTTTACCGTGGACGAGGACCAGATAGAAGAGGCGGTGCTGCTCCTGCTGGAAGTGGAAAAGACCGTGGCAGAGGGAGCGGGAGCAGTCGGCCTGGCAGCTGTCAGGGAGAATCCCGACTGGTTTTCCAGGCGCAAGACAGGGCTGATTATCTCGGGAGGCAATATTGACATGACTGTTCTGGCTGAGATCATTCGCCGCGGCCTGGTCCGGTCAGGCCGCCTCATACGCTTGCTGGTGGAGATGCGGGATGCCCCTGGAGCTCTTGCAGATATCGCCAGACATCTTGCAGACTCGGAAGCGAACATTTGGGAGATCCATCACCAGAGAGCCTTTTCCAGTATTCCTCTGAAAACGGTGGAGGTGGAATTTGTGCTGGAGATGCGTGGGCTGGATCATGCCCGTGATACCGTGGATGTTCTGAAAAAAGCGGGTTATCAGGTCAGATGGTGCCGCTGAAGTGCCGGGGGCTGCCTGCCAGGGAAGTTGTCACGTCTTTTCTCAGGCATGAAGGGAAAATCCTCCTTGTAAAGAGGAGCTCCAGGGTGGGCAGCTTTCAGGGATACTGGTCGGGAATCAGTGGCTATCTTGAAGGCCCGGTCCCGCTGCTTCAGGTGCTCAGAGAAATACGGGAAGAAACCGGTCTGTCCGGAGAATCTGTCAGGCTGATCTCCACGGGAAAACCTCTTGAAATTCCAGATCCAGATCACGGTGTCTGCTGGGTGGTCCATCCATTTCTCCTCGAGGTGGACAATCCTGAGGATATATGTCTGGACTGGGAGAATACCGAGTTCCGATGGGTGGAACCCGGGAAAATAAATGATTTCAAGACAGTGCCGGCGCTTGCTGGGGCCCTGAAGGCCTGCATGACGGGTTTGAATGAAAACTGATGAGTTGAGGAAGAGAATCAGGTGGGTCGCTGAAGACAGGATTCACGGCGCCAGTGAGCTGGCAAGGATATGCCTTGCAATACTCCGGGAGGCCGCACTCTATTTAGAGGCTGAAGACGGCAGGGCGCTGGTTCGGGCGCTAATCGGCATTTCTGATGAACTGGCTTCCGTCCGGCCCAGCATGGCCCCTGTGGCCAATCTGATCGAACTCTGGCGTGATCGGCTGGAAGGCATGGATCACAGGGATATTTTCATGCTCAGACGTATGGCCGCCGGTGCTGCCGATTCGACCATAGACGATTCCAAGCGTGCTGTAAGAGGTGCCGCCATCATGGCATCTGAAGTAGTGGGCAGGGGCATAACCATCATTACGTGCAGCCTGAGTTCAACGATTATGGAATTATTCTCTCTTCTCAGAGACAGGAACATCAGTGCCATTGTCTGTGAGTCCAGGCCCCTGTGCGAGGGATACGTTTTGGCCGGAAAGCTGGCCGATATCGGTCTTTCAGTAACTGTTATCACCGATGC
>DTYO01000094.1 GCA_012961845.1 Thermodesulfobacteriaceae bacterium | reverse complement strand
TACCGCTTTCTGAGTCCTGAAGAGCAGAAGGCTATGAAAAATAAAAAGAAAGGGAAAAAGAGATAAACATGTTTTTCTCAATCCGAAACACAGAACATTGCCCTTTAACGCAGTCTGGCATTTTTGCCTCGTGCAGGCTTCATATTCAAGTTTGCAGGTTACTGATGGTGGTTTGTGTGGGCCTTGCAGCCGGGTGCAGCAGTGAACCGGTTCAGAAGATTCAGAGAGTCATCCCAGAAAAGAAAGATGTTTCTGTAACCTCGGGAAAAGTCAGGGATATGGAAGCACGGCTGGAGCGTCTGATGCAGCTCGTGACCTATAAATATAATCCCTCTGGCAAACCGGATCCTTTCGAGCCCTTTCTCAAGTCAGCTCCCAAGAACAGGACGGCCGACCGCAGCAGGCCGAGCAGAACAAAGAGACCGGATCATTGTGAGTCTCCGCTGGAGTGTATGGATGTGGGCCAGCTGACGCTGGTGGCAATCGTATCTGAAACAGCCGGAACCAGGGTTGCCATGGCTCAGGATGCATCCGGAATAGGCTATATGTTAAAAAACGGCCTGAGGATTGGTTACAGGAACGGAGTCATCAAGGAAATATTGCAGGACAGAATAGTCGTGGAAGAAGAATATGAAAATATCCGAGGTGAGTTGGCGATTCGTGAGAGATTATTATTTCTGCATCCGGAGGGAAAATGATGGGATGCCCAATAGATAGAGACATGAGAATGGCAAACGTAATTTGTGTAAGTGTCCTGTTGTTGATGATGACGGCTTCATATGCCATTGCAGATGACGACGGAAAGGCTGCAGCTTCAAGGCAGGAAATAAGATTGTGGCTTGCGGAGCTGGAAAGACGTCCTCCCGGGTCAGATGTGTCAATTGCGGTTCCCGGCGGACAGGCAGAATCAGCACACGGCCAGTCAGCCTCGGTCGCAAAGGAAAATCGAGAGGCTTTTCCTGACAAGAAATCAATCAGACCCGGGTCAACAGATGCTGACAAAGTCAGTGTGGATTTTTTCAAGATAGATCTTCACAACGTCTTCAGGCTGCTGGGCCAGGTAAGCGGGAAAAACATAGTAGTTGACGAAAAGGTCAACGGAACACTCACACTGGCACTGAAGGATGTCCCGTGGATCTTCGTCCTTGAGGTCATCAAGAATCTGAAGGGACTGGAAAGTATAGAAAGAAACAATACCATCATGATCTACCCTTCCAGCAAGAAAATTACATGGGCAGGAGATGCAGTTGCAGCAGGGACTCTGGATCTGGAGCCCTCCGCTCCAATCTTCGAAGAGATTTCAGGTCATCAGGGTATGGAAGACAACCTGTCCATAAATTCCAGGGAATCTGCTGGTACGCCCATAGAACAGATAGTCAGGGCACAGGAGATGATACAGAAAGGAATGGAAGCAGAGCTGCATGGTTTATACGATGAAGCGCTGAATTTCTATAAGAATGCCTCTGAACTGTGGCAAGACAACAGCTCTCTGAGCAAGAAAGTTGCCGCACTGGCTCTGAAACAGGGCGACGAAATAACTGCCTTGAACTTTGGAAAAAGGGCACTCAAAGCCGTTCCGGAAGACGGTGAGGCAGCAACCGTGGTGGCAGTAGCTTCGGCCCGCATGGGGAAAACAGATGAAGCAGAGGTATATTTTGAACGGGCGTTGAATACTGAAACGCTTTCCCGGGAGACCTTGTACAATTATGCCGTTTTTGCTTTTTCCCAGGGTCGCTACAGAGATGCGCTTAGTACAATCAACAAGATGGAGGCCAATTTCCCCCTTACTGTAGACGTGATGATGCTTAAGGCCCAGACATATGAAGGAATGAAAAACCTGGAAAAAGCGATTTCAGAATACCAGGTGATTCTCAATGCCGGCAAAGGTGTTCCTCCTTCGGCTGTTCAATATGCCAGATGCAGACTTGATGCACTGTCCAATAAAGAGGGAACAGTACAGTAAACGCCGTCCGTCATAGCATTATTTTTCCTGGAGGAAAGAATGTCTGAAATTAGTATTTACGTTAGAAACCCTCGCATGTCTCGCTCTAGATGGTTGTATTTCATGGTTCTCGGGCTCTTTCTGGCACTGTCAGGCTGTGCTGCTCACCAGAAAGAGGCTGTTTCCAATGCCGCCGGACTGAAACCCGGTGAACTGCTCGTTGAAGCCACATCAGACAATGCTTCAGCAGAGAGGATTGCTGACACACAGGCGGTTAAGGGACCTTACAGGCCTGATGTGTCGTGGAAACCATCCTACAGTATCAGTGATGTTGAAGTCGATGTCGACGAAGGCGGCAAGTTGCCGGCCCTTGAAGTTGGTGCCGATATAGAGGCCAGGAACGGCAAGGTAGTACTCCGTGAGGTTGTCAAGGGGATGGCAAGGCTCAAGGGAATGAATGTCAGCTGGACAAGTGACGTCAACCAGGATGCCCTGGTGGATGTGAATATCAAGGCCAAGGATGATTTCTGGAAGGCCCTTTCCGCACTGTTGAACCAGCTTGATTATTTCTACGAATTTCAGAGTGGAACCATAGTTATCAAATACAAGGATACCAGGCGTTTCTTCCTGCCGATGCCGTTTTTGAAAGCTTCATACACATCCTCGGTGGGTGGAGACATGCTCGGCAGCGATCAGGCATCTTCAGGAGCTGTCAGGGGCACTCTTTCAGTGGAACAGATAGACAATGAGATAGATCTCTGGCAGACCGTACGGGAAAATCTGGACAAGATACTGGATCTGGCCACCACAGAAGTGCCGTCGACCCAGCAGGGGCTTTCAGCTAGGGAAGAAGAGCAGATAAGAGAGCGGTGCAGAAGGCGTTTCCCTGTCCATACCGAACAGCAGGCGCTGTGCGTAGAACGTGAACGACAGCGTGCACTTGCCTCGCTGGGCATCCAGGAGACGCAGACGGATTCAGGTAATGGCGGAGTCCGCACTGCAGAGGAAAGGAACGGAGATAGGGAAGGATATTTCTATACCATAGACAAGCCCCTTGGCATAGTCACTGTAACTGCTCCAAATTCACTGTTGGACCATGTTGAGCAATATTTCAAGGCCCTCAAGAAGGAAATGTCCAGACAGGTGATCATAGAAGCAAAACTTGTGGAGGTATGGCTGGATGAGTCATCCCAGATGGGGATAGACTGGAGCAGTCTGCTGAAAGACTCGGAGTTTAATTTTACTGCTACATTCGGAAACGGCGGCATTATTTCCGGTATGTCCAATATCATAGACAGCAAGGACTTCAATCTCCATCTCGGCCCCAAGAGGTTCAAGCTGGTACTCGATTTCCTGAATGAGCACGGAAAAACAAAGGTGCTTGCCAATCCGAAACTGAACCTGCTGAATGGGCAGCCTGCCTTGATTACGGTAGGAGAAAATGTCACCTATATAAGCAATGTGAGTACAACTACCGAGGCAGAGACAAGAACAACCTCATATACAGTGACAACCGACACTATCCTGGATGGCATTGGATTTGCTGTAATGGCCAACATGGCATCCGACAAGGATGTATACCTGCAGATAACGCCGGTGGCTTCCAATCTGGTGGATATAGAGGAAAGACAGGTGGGAAGTGACGATCAAGGCGTGACTCTCCAGCTTCCCAAGGTTCTCCTCAGGGAGTTGACAACTGTTGCCAAGGTGAAAAGCGGTGACATGATGATCATAGGCGGTCTTATCGATGAATTCCGTGACAGTGGAGATAAAACCGTGCCGTTTCTGGGTGACATACCCGGGCTGGGGTGGTTCTTCAAGAGCTCAAAAGAGAGGATAGCGAGAAAGGAACTGGTTATCCTCCTGCAGCCGAACATAGTTGAAATCTGAGAATATCCGTTTAATCTATAAATAAGATTCCTGAAAGGGGGCCTTTAGCGCCTCCTTTTTGTTTTGCTTGCGAGGTTTGAACCCGGATTATTCGGTTCGCAGGTTTGGCGATCTGGTACTTCAACCCCCTGACAATGCGGCAGATCTGGTGCAATCGTGCTCTCCCTTGCGGCTTGAAATGCAGAACACTTTTTTGTTGAATTTGCTCCACCTTTGTGCTGCCGTTTTTGACTTACTATGTTTTATGTAGCCTGCTGTAGGTTACCTTAAAAAATTGTTCTTTTGCCCCATAATCATGTTGGACGCAAGAAATATTCCTCGAAATATCGCTAACATGTCTGCGGTTATTTATTCTGTCCGCCTTGTTCTGGAACAAAATTCCTAATTTTTAGAGGTAC
>DTYO01000093.1 GCA_012961845.1 Thermodesulfobacteriaceae bacterium | reverse complement strand
AGTCAATGGCGGGTTCAAACGATGCCATTGTTTCCTTGGTTATATCATTGGGTATCTCATCAAGAGTATATCCAACGGCGAGCTTGGCCGCTATCTTGGCAATGGGGAATCCTGTTGCCTTGGAGGCGAGTGCAGAGGACCGGGATACTCTGGGATTCATTTCTATTACTACAATATCTCCTGTTTCGGGATGGACGGCAAACTGGATGTTTGAACCGCCTGTGTCCACTCCTATTTCACGTATGATGGCCAGGGATGCATCCCTTAATTCCTGGTATTCCCGGTCGCTGAGGGTCTGGGCCGGGGCGACTGTGATGCTGTCTCCAGTATGTATTCCCATGGGGTCGATGTTTTCTATGCTGCATACAATGACCACATTGTCCCTAGAATCCCTCATGACTTCCAGCTCGAATTCTTTCCACCCGATAACCGATTCTTCCAGCATGACCTCGTGGATCATGCTGAGATCCAGGCCCTGCGAGCATATTTCCATGAGTTCTTCAGGATTGTACGCAATTCCCCCGCCTGCCCCTCCCAGGGTGAAACTGGGCCTCACAATGAGGGGGTAACCTATTTCCTCTCCGGCCTTTCTGACCTCTTCCTTTGATCGGACGATAATGCTCCTGGGAATGCGTAGACCTATACGGGTCATTGCCTCCCGGAAGAGGTCTCTGTCTTCGGCCTTGTGTATTATCTCGCCGGAAGCGCCCAGCATTTCCACTCCAAGCCTTTCGAGAGTGCCTGTCTCTGCCACCTTGACAGCCGTGTTGAGACCTGTCTGGCCTCCCAGTGTAGGCAGAAGGGCATCGGGTCGTTCCTTCTCGAGTATTTTGATCACCACTTCCGGTGTGATGGGTTCAACGTAAGTCCTGTCAGCAGTTTCAGGATCTGTCATGATGGTGGCCGGATTGGAATTTACCAGCACCACTTCATATCCTTCTTTCTTAAGTGCCTTGCAGGCCTGGGTGCCCGAATAGTCAAATTCGCACGCCTGGCCGATTACTATGGGGCCTGAGCCTATAATCAGTATCTTTTTAATATCTGTGCGCTTGGGCATGATTTCGATGAGATTCCGGAAATATTTGTATTAAGTTGATATGGTATGGTTCAGTTTATGTGTTCTGGGTCATCATGGAAGTGAATCGGTCAAACAGATATTCGGCATCATGGGGTCCAGGGGCGTATTCCGGATGGTACTGGACTGAAAAGGCAGGTATGTCCATGTGGCGTATGCCTTCAACGGTCTGGTCATTCAGGTTGACATGGGTAATTTCCACGTTGTCCGGCAGCGTTTCATGGTCGACTGAGAAGCCGTGGTTTTGTGAAGTGATTTCCACTTTTCCTGTCTCAAGATCTTTAACCGGCTGGTTGCCGCCGTGGTGACCGAATTTGAGCTTGTACGTGGTAGCTCCCAGTGCAAGGCTCAGGATCTGGTGCCCTAGACAGATACCGAAAATCGGCCTTCTGCCCAGCAATTTCCTTACGGAGCGGGCTGTTTCGGGCAGAGCTGCAGGGTCGCCGGGACCATTGGAAATAAAAATTCCGTCAGGGTTGCATGCGAGGAGTTCTTCCGGGCCGGCAGTATATGGATAGACTATGCATTCACAGCCCCTGTCACTGAACAATCTGAGCTGATTATACTTCAGCCCGCAATCCATCACGGCTACTCTCAAATCGGCTTTTTTTTCCAGAGCGGAGGGGTTTTCTATTTCTACAGGGCGGTCGTCGCTCCACATGTAGGGCGTCCTGCAGCTTACCTGCTCAACGAGGTTTCTCCCTATGAGGCCTGGCGAATGCCTGGCCTTTTCCACCAAGGATTCAGGTTCGAGATCTTTCGTGGAAATGGCCATCTTCATGGCCCCGGCCAGACGGATGTGGCGGGTTAACGCCCTGGTATCCACTTGGTCAATGCCCATTATGCCATGCTGTACCAGATAGCTCCTGAGGTCACCGGTGGCCCGCCAGTTGCTGTAAGCCTCCTGGTATTCCCTGACTAAGAAACCTTCCAGGTGCAGGCCGCAAGATTCTATATCCTCCTGGTTGACTCCGTAGTTTCCTATGAGGGGATAGGTCATCGTGACTATCTGCCCCTTGTATGAGGGGTCGGTCAGTATTTCCTGATAGCCCGTCATGCTCGTGTTAAAGACAACTTCGCCGGTTGTCTCGCCCGGGCCGGTGAAAGATCGGCCTTCAAACGTTCTGCCGTCTTCCAGTGCAATAAGTGTTTTCATTTATCAGCCTTTCCTGGGTGTCCTGAGAGACCTTGTAAGGCTGTCTCCGGCTGGATCAGATGCCAGAAACAGAATAAATACAGAGGCCGGACTGTATATATATTCGTAGGATTATGTGTCGTCAACAGATGGATGGCCGCCGCGGTAGTGTCAACTTTTTTGTGTGAAATTATTCCATGCCAGTTCCTTAAGGAATGGCAGGTTT
>DTYO01000092.1 GCA_012961845.1 Thermodesulfobacteriaceae bacterium | reverse complement strand
TTTTTTCCAGCTCTGCCGATTTTTTCCGTACAGATCGCGGCACCCAGTCCAGAGACCGGAGTTCATCCAGAATTGCTCCTCTAATTCTGAATTCTGCGTATGTCTTGAAACGGATTTTCTTGGCAGGATCAAACTTTTCTATGGCATCCATAAGCCCTATAACCCCGGAACTGACCAGATCGTCGGGTGATATATGAGGCGGCAGGCGCATTGCGAGCCTTCCGGCCACGTATTTTATCAGTGGCGTATATTTGAGAATAAGTTCTTCCCGTTTTTCCGGTGTCAGTTTCTTCCCGGATCCAAAGAAGTCATCAGTATAGTCCTTTAGTGCTAATCTGGGCTTTTTTTTGGGGACTTTATCATGCTCCGAGGAGATGCTTCCAGAAAAATTTGATGTTGCCGTCAACATGATTATTACTCCTGACGTTCAAAATGGTCTTTGAGAGGTCGATAAATCCTTTGCTTGCCTTACAATCAGGATACATTTCCAGGACCGTCTTCTGCCGGCATACCGCCCTGGGGATTGCATCGTCCCTGGGAATGCAGCCGAGGTAATCCAGAGAAATGAGCCCAAGGAACCGGTCGGCCACCGTGGACAGCTGGCGATAGACCCTGTGTGCTTCCCGGCCGTTTCTGGCCCAGTTGACCAGGATGGAGAACTTTTTTATGTGGTGCTGATTTGCAAGAACCTTGATGAGGGCATAGGCGTCAGTTATTGATGTGGGTTCCGGGGTAACTACTATGATCCGCTGCTGGGTGGCCATATTGAAATAAATGACATTGTCCGAGATGCCGGCCGCCGTATCCACAAGCAGAACATCCACCAAAGGGCCCAGCTCCTCTATTTCGTTGAGCAGAAAAAGTTTTTCAGACTCGTTGAGGTTCAGTAACTCCGGAATACCGGATCCTGCTGGTAAGATCAGGATTCCCCCGGGCCCCTGGATCAATATCTCTTCCAGATTTTTTTCTCCTGTGAAAACATGTCTGGTGGTATATTTGGGCGTAAGACCCAGCATTACATCCACATTTGCCAGCCCTAGATCGGCGTCCAGGATCATGACCCGCTTGCCTTGATCGGCCATTGCAACTGCCAGGTTGGTCACAACGCTGGTCTTGCCGACTCCGCCTTTTCCACTGCTGAATGAAAGTACCATGGGGCAGTGCTCAGGTTGCAGATGCCTGCTGTTCCTATGGAATTCAGCCATGTTGCCGTTAATCTTCCATTCTCTGAGGGTTTGAGCCTGGTTCATAAAGACTCCTGTCGCACAACAGCATTAAATTTGCATTTATGATGACCTGAAGGGAGAGAGGATGTCGTTTTCATTTTTTTCTGCCTGCTGACACCTGTCTGTTTTTGATTGATCAACAGTCTCGAGAGATTTCCCGGAGAAGCCGGCATGATGTCTTCCGGTACCCTCTGGCCATTGGTTACATAGGAAATGGGAAGCCGTTTATCTATGACCGGTGAGTACAGCGGACCATATGCCGTTGTCTCGTCCACCTTGCTCAATGTCCATCCTGCTAGCGGAAACATTGAATAGCAGTCTATTGAATTTTCCAGATCTTCATTTTTGGCTGTGGCACACAGAATAACCTGGCCCTTCAATCCGGGGACTGCTTCAAACATTCTTCCCAGCTCTTGCCTGTGTCTCGGGTCACCGGGATTTCTGCCGGTGGTGTCGACCAGGATGAAATCCTTGTCCCTGTGGTCTGAAAAAGTCTTGATCAGTGACTGGCTGTTTCTGGCTGTCTCCATTGGGATGTCCATCAGCTCTGCATATCTTCTGAGCTGCTCCACACCTCCCAGTCTGAATGTATCTACTGTTACCAGACACCCCTTCATTCCTTTCCGAAACTTGAGCCGGGCCGCGAGCTTGGCGATAGTCGTGGTCTTGCCTACTCCGGTAGGCCCTATTACCGCCCACCAGGCAGGCCCCTGAAGGTCTTCAAGCTGTGGTCCGGTCTTGATTCCGCTCAGGAGGTATCTCTGCAGCCAGGCCAGGACCCTGTCAGGAGTCATGACTTGACCGGGTTCGAGGGCTGCAAGCAGGGGGCAGGCCAGTGACTGCTGAAGTACGGGATCAATTCCCAGAGATGTAAACACCTGGTGAATTACCAGTAAGGGAGCCGAACCAGCCATATTCTGGTGGATTGCAGAGGGAGCGGTCGGAGCAGAGACGTTGTCCTGTACCGTCTTCACCACTCTGCCCAAGAGTTTCTTTATGGATTCCAGCTCTCTCGACAGGCCACCGTCTTCTGGACCTGAGTTCAGGTCTTGCCGTCCATCTCTTTCAGGCTTATTTGCAGGCTGTTTTCGTTTTTTTCTGCTTGTGTTGCCGGGGCTGGTCTGGGATTTTTCCGCTTTTGCCAGGTCAAGATCGACTGCCGCCAGCACCTCGGTTGAATAATGGATTTTTCCTGTGCCAGGATCTTTTTTTCTGACCTTTCCTGTTTTCAGTATGACAGCCTCTTCCCCCAGTGCTTCCTTAACCATTTCAAGTGCAAGGCCTATGTTTTTTGCAGTAAATCGTCTTATGTTCATCGGGTGTCCTGTCCGGTCACTTGATTACCGAGGCCGCTTCCAGCCGAATGTTGCTGGGTACTTCCGAATGGGATAGTACTGTGACATTGTTTACGAATCTTTCTATAAGTTTCCTAAGATGTCTTCTGACAGCCGGATTACACATAATTACTGCCGGATGTCCCTTGTTGATTACATCTTCCGTTGCCTGCTGGATCGATTGTATGATCCTCTGTGCAGTGGCAGGATCTATGGTCAGGAAAGTGCCGTGCTCTGTCTGCTGAATGCCCTTATGTATCAGTTCTTCCAGGGATGGGTCGAGGGTAAGAACCGTAAGAGTGTCATCGGTCCTGACAAGCGGCTTCACTATGGCCCTGGCCAGCCTCTGTCTGACATATTCGGTGAGTATGTCAGGATCCTTGGTCATGGGGCCGTAATCCGCTAGGGTCTCCACTATGGTCAGAAGATCCCTGATCGAGATCCTTTCCTTCACAAGATTCTGCAGGACTTTCTGTATTATTCCCAGTGAGAGGCTGCCTGTGGCTTCTTCCACGGCCTTTGGGCTTTTCCTGGAGATAGCGTCCAGAAGCTTCTGAACTTCCTGGCGGCCCAGCAGCTCGCCGGCATTGTTCCTGATAATTTCAGTCAGGTGGGTGGCGATTACCGTGGACGGCTCGACCACGGTATAGCCGGCTGCCTGGGCTTCTTCTCTGGCAGCTTCGGGGATCCAGATGGCAGGCAGACCAAATGCCGGTTCAGTTGTGGGAATGCCTTCTATTTTTCTCCTTGCATCTCCCGGGTCCATGGCCAGCAGATTATTCATCATGAGTTCCCCTTTGGCCACGTCGATTCCCTTTATGAGGATGGTGTAGGCCCACGGATTGATCTGGAGATTGTCACGTACGTGGAGAGGGGGAATGATGATGCCCATCTCCTGGGCAAACTGGCACCTGATCGATTTTATTCTTTCCAGCAGATCGCCGCCCTGTTCTTCGTCCACCAGAGGTATGAGTCCGTATCCCACTTCAAGCTCAAGTATGTCCAGGCTTAGAAACTGTTCCACCTCTTCAGGACTTCCTAGCTTGGGAGATTTTGATGATTCGGGCTGCTCTTCAACCTGGCTGGTCCTTTCCTTTTCCAGTGTGCGCTCCCTGAATGCTATCCATGCCATGAAACCGAAGCCGGCTCCAAGGAATGTAAATGGAAGGGTAGGCAGTCCGGGAACCACACCGAAGCCGAATATGATTACCGCAGTAACTGACAGGGCTTCTGGATGAAAGGCAAACTGCCTTATGAATTCCGTTCCCATGCTGGTGTCGGAGGCAGCCCTGCTGACCAGTATGCCGGCCGCGGTTGATATGATGAGGGCCGGAATCTGTGACACCAGGCCGTCCCCAATGGTCAGGAGCGTATAACTCTGGGCAGCGGTGCTGACCGGCATGTCCTGCTGAAGCACCCCTATTACGAAGCCGCCTATGACATTGATGGCCATTATGATCAAGCCAGCAATGGCTTCGCCACGGACAAACTTGCTTGCGCCGTCCATGGCTCCATAAAATTCGGATTCGGTAGCAATTTCCTGGCGTCGTTCCCTGGCCTGGTTTTCATCGATCAGACCGGCATTGAGATCAGCATCTATGGCCATCTGTTTACCGGGCATTGCGTCAAGGGTGAATCTGGCTGCGACTTCAGCGATTCGCCCGGATCCCTTGGTTATCACGACAAAGTTGATGATAACCAGTATGGCAAAAATAATTCCGCCCACTACGAAATTGCCGCCTACAGCGAACTGGCCGAATCCCATTATGATCCTTCCGGCAGCTTCTGTGCTTTCATGACCATGGAGGAGTATCAACCTAGTGGATGCAATATTGAGGGAAAGCCTGAACAGGGTGGTGATCAGGAGCAGTGTGGGGAAGATGGGAAAGTCAAGGGGTTTTACCACATAAAGTGACAGCAGGAAAACCAGCAGAGAAGCGGTGATGTTGAATGCAAGGAAAAGATCCATGGCTGCAGCCGGTATGGGCATGACCATGATGAGCAGGATCATCACAACTCCTCCTGCAGCCAGCAGGTTGTTTTTGTCGAGCTGGATCCCTGTCCATAGAGTTTTCAATGCTGTGGTCGTCATTCCTCTTCCTTATCCCGCCGCGCTGCCGGTTTTGTCTTTGAGCCTGTAGACATATGCAAGCACTTCGGCTACTGCCTGATACAGGTTTTCCGGAATGGCATGGCCTATTTCCACCAGTTTGAAAAGGCTTCTTGACAGTGGTTTGTTTTCCACTATTGGTATCTGGTGTTCCTTGCCTGTTTCTTTGATCTTTTCAGCTATTCTTCCGGAGCCTTTGGCCAGGACCACAGGAGCGTCCATCCTGCCCATATCGTATTTGAGGGCAATGGCCAGCCGGGTAGGGTTAGTTATGATGACATCTGCATCAGGCACGTCTGCCATCATGCGCTTTCTGGCCATTTCTCTCTGTATGCTCTTTATCCTGGACTTCACATGCGGATCGCCTTCAGTCTGTTTGTGCTCTTCCTTGACCTCCTGTTTGGTCATGCGCTGGTTTTTCGCGAATTCCCACTTCTGAAAGAAGAAATCCAGTACGGCCAGCAAAGCCATTACAAGACATGTATTCCAAAAGATAGTAAAACTGATTTTTCCCAGATACTGTAGAATCTGGGAAGGAGTCTGATCTATCAAGGGGAGAAGCGCAGGGAACTCGTCCCTGACCGTTGCAAAGGCCATCCACCCGACTATGATTATTTTGAAAATGGATTTGGCAAGTTCTATAGCAGACTGCGCCGAAAGGATCCTTTTGGTTCCTGACAGGGGGCTGATCTTTGAAAAGGTGGGTTTTATTGCTTCCAGAGACAGAACAGGGCCGACCTGAAGGTAATTGACTGCAATGGACACGACCGACACCGCTGCAAAAAGTGGTAGTACAGCCCATATGAACTGTTTCATGGCCAGGGCTGCCATGCCTGTTATGTTGTCCTGAGAAATGGTTGCGGCCCCTGCAGTGCTGAGATAGTGACGCAGTATTCCTCCAGTCTGGTTATAGAAAAAGGCACTTCCCCAGAAGAGAGTGAGCAGACCAGAAAGCAGGACAGCCACAGAAGAAATCTCTCTGCTTTTGGCTACCTGGCCCTTTTTCCGGGCCTCCTCCTTTCGCTTTGGAGTGGCCTGTTCTGTTTTTTCCTGGAAAGAGTCTTTCGCCATATCTTTGTCTGTCAGTTGTTATTCATCAATCTAAATTCATCAACTGGATATTAATTGTCATCCCCCTGACATTATCTTCATGGCAACTGGGACGAGCTTAATTCCCCTGTTCAGGGCCTTGGCAAACACCGGCCAGAATAGCTGCAGTGACAGGCCGAAAAAGAACAGACCCAGGGCGATGTTGAGGCCGAAACTCATGATCAGCAGATTTATCTGAGGCACAGTCTTTGCCAGGATGCCCAGTGCCACCTGGGAAAACAGCAGGATGGCCATAACGGGTGCCATCAATTTTACGGAGAGAACAAACATTTCCTGCCCCGTTTCCAGTATGAGATCTGATAGGGACTGGTGAAGGTTCAGTTCTCCTGGTGCCAGTAGAGAAAAGCTCTCGTAAACAGTCTGCAGAATCATGAGGTGTCCGTTTGAGGCCAGAAAAAGAAGCAGCGCAATCATGTATGCCATCTGAACTATGATCGTGGACTGGGTACCGGACCCCGGATCGACTATGTTGGCCACGCTGAAGCCCATCTGGAAGCCTATCATCTGGCCTGCCAGCTGCAGTCCACCAAAGATAAGCCTGATGATCAGGGCCAGAGTCATGCCTATGAACACTTCGGCTGCAGCCATCAAGGCGAATTCCAGCGGATTTTCAGGCAGCTGATCCGGAGTGTAGGGGACCACGGGAGTGAGCACGGTGGCAATGACGAGTGTTGCAGCCGCTTTGACCCGCCCCGGAATGGTTCTGCTGCTGAACACCGGCATCATAAAGAGAAAAACCCCTATTCTCATTGCTGTCAGAGCAAAGACCCTGTAATAGTCAAGCATCCATGTGAGAAGATCTGTTTCTATCAATTTCCGCTCCGTCAATATGTCTGTTTGCCGGTTCGACAGGCAACTATCTGATGAATACCGGGATCTGTTCCATCAGGTTCCTCGTAAAATCAATGATTTTGTTCATCATCCATGGAAATGAGAACAGCAGCGCCAGAAGTACGGCAATGATTTTCGGTACAAAAGTCAGGGTCATCTCCTGGATCTGGGTAACAGCCTGAAAAATGCTGACGATCAACCCCACTGCCAGACCAGTGCCGAGCATGGGCATACTGAGAAGCAGGGTGAGCTCTATTGCCTGTCCTGCCAGTCCTGTTACAAATTCCTGAGTCATTTTGTCCGTTTTCAGTTTCCGCCATTTTGTTCCGAGTATTTCGTTTCCATTGTCTTTACTCTCTCTGATCAGAAGAAACTTTTTATCATGGATCCCACTAGGAGATTCCATCCGTCCACCAGGACGAACAGAAGCAGTTTGAAAGGCAGTGAGATCAGAACAGGAGGGAGCATCATCATCCCCATGGAAAGAAGGACGCTTGCAACTACCATGTCAATTATCAGAAATGGTATATATAAAACGAAACCTATCTGAAAAGCGGTCTTCAGCTCGCTGATCATGAATGCAGGTATCAGTACAATGGTGGGTACATCTTCCTTGTTCTTGGGTTTTTCCAGGTTTGCCATCCTGGAGAACAGAGCCAGATCCGCTTTCCTGGTCTGTTTGAACATGAAATTTCTGATTGGGATCTGCACCTGGCTCACTGCGTCATCAAAAGATATTTCCTCATTGAGATAGGGTTGAAGGCCGGTAGAGTTGGCCTGGGTCCAGACGGGATGCATGATGAAAAAAGTCAGAAACAGGGCAAGAGCGATAATGACCTGGTTGGGCGGCATCTGCTGGATTCCTATGGCCTGCCTCAGGAATCCGAACACAACGATCAGCCTGGTGAACGAAGTCATCATCAGCAGCAGCGCAGGGGCTATGGAGAGTACTGTCAGCATAAGCAGTATTTCCATTACAGTTGCCACTCTGCCGGGATCATCGGTCTGTTCCACGCCTATATTGATATTTGGAACGGTGAGCGACCACGAATCTGACGGACTCACTAGGCAGTAAGTGAAGGTAAGAATGGCAAGGCAGCTTAACACAGGCAGGAGGCCGGTACTGCGTGTGACTGCCCTGCCGCTTTCATGCCGTCTTAATGGTCTCGAACTCATCGCAACAGTCCTGGGGATAACACGTCCTAAAACTCAGCCTTTGGCATTAAAAGGGTCACTTGCTGCAACCTGCCCGGTGTCCAGTGTGCCAAGCAGATTCATGCCGTTTTCAGAGGCGCCTATGATAAGAGTCTGCTCTCCCACTCTGACCAGGCAGATGTGTTTTCTGGGGAGGAGCATCTTAGAACCAAGTACCTGGATCATGTCGTTTTCGTCACCCTGGAGTTTCCGACCCCAGCGCCTGATTCCGTAAAGGGTCAGCATCAGGAGCCCGAGTATGGCTGCAAGGGCTCCGATCATGCGTATTATCATTCCGGTAGTTTCCATCTGTCATCCCAGAGATTTTACTCTGTCTGCCGGACTGATGATTTCTGTAAGCTTTATGCCGAATTTTTCATGAACCACCACGACTTCCCCCTTGGCCATCAGTTTCTGATTGACAAATATTTCTGCAGGTTCTCCGGCCATTTTGTTGAGTTCAATAACGGATCCCTGGCTCAGCTTTAGAAGTTCCTTGATCTGTATTTTGGACCGGCCAAGCTCGACAGACAGATCCAGCGGCAGGCTCAGAACGAAATTCAGGTCAGGTTTGCCGTCTGAAGACGAGGATTCTCCTGTCCGGGATGTGAATTCATTAAAGCTTGGAGTGGAGGCTTGGCCGGGTGGGGGGGGCGGATTGCTGGCGGCAGCGTCTGCAGATCCCTCAGAAACTGCCTTGGCAGCCGCTTCATCACCTCCCGCAGCCGCTTCTGCAAATGCCGCTTCCCAGTCGAGTCCGTCGGCATCTGTGTCGGCCTGTTCTTTCTGGTCCTGTTTTGCATGGGCAGAAGCGTCTTCAGCATCTTCCATGTCTTCTGTTTCCGTGTCGGAAGTTTCTTCTTCAAGCAGTTTGTCCAGATCTTCCTGACTCAGCATCTCTGACTCCGCATTTTCTAAACTATTCTTCGATGGCTTCAGGCATGATGATGTTTTCTATCCTGAATGCCATACTGCCCTTGAAAATCCCGGGCCGTCCTTGGAATTTCGGTTCGCCGCCGATCAATGCATGGAGCATGTCGTCTATCTTCGTCTCCAGCTGAATGATATCCCCTTCTTCCAGGTCCAGGAGCTGAGCTCCTGTCAATGTTGCTGTTCCTAGGGGAACAGTGGCGTTTACTTCGGTGTTGTACAGGTTGGTGATCAATCTCTTCTGCCAGACTGGATCATCCAGTTTTTCGCCCTGAAATGTGGTTTGTAGTTTTGCTTTAATGGGTTGCAGCACGTCAAAGGGGATACAGATGGAGATCATGCCGCTGATCTCCTCGATATCAAGTTGAAATTTAAATACAAAAACCGTGTCGTCATCTTGAGCGATTTTTGCGAACTGAGGATTTATTTCGCTACGGATATATTTTATTTCTACAGGATTGACAGGCTGCCATGCCTTTTCCATGTCTCCGAGGAGCGAATTGACAATGCGCTGGATGAGACGTTGTTCTATAGATGTGAATTCTCTTCCTTCTATTCTGGACTGACTGAAATTTCTGGAGCCTAGGAAGATTTCTACCACGCAGAATACAAGCTGTGAGTCCACGAGCATCATCATGTGGCCCCGAAGCGGGCTCATTTTCAAAACGTGAAGGCTGCTCGGCACAGGCACTCTCTGCAGAAATTCCTTAAACGTGATGATTTCGACAGGTACTGTGGAGCTGTCCACCATCACTCTCAGGATGGACGAGAGAGTGCTTCTGATTCCCCTGTTGAACTGATCGTTGATAACGTCGAAGGCAGGGAATTTTACCCTGGTCATCCTGGCGGCGTTTTCAAAATCGTAGGAGATTATGTCTCCCTGATCCTGATGCTGATCCGGTTCTGTTGCCCCGGTTTCGTCGGATTCCTCGTCGATTCCGCCCAGCAGTGCGTCTATTTCATCCTGACTCAGTATCTGGTTCATGTCCCTGATGCTCTTGAAAGTCCTGACTGCTATTGAACGACAAACTGCGCAAAGTACATGTTCTGTATCCGGTCGTTTCCTAGGATACGTCCAACCCTGGCCATAATCTGATCCTTCAGTCTTATTTTTCCTTCCATGGTTATGATGTCTTCCATTGTCTGGTTGCTCAGCAGCATGATTATGTCGTCTCTGATCTTGGGAAGCAGTTTGCCGGCATCTTCCTTGGCGTTGTCATCCACTAGTTCCAAGGTGATGGTGGTCTTGAGAAAGTGTCTTACCCTGGGATCTGCCAGGTTTACAATGAAAGGCTCAAGCTGCATCATTACACCTGGTTCGATTTTTGTGGATGGTCGGGCAGTTCCTGAATCAGCCTGTTCCTTGGCGATTTCCCGTGCCAGCTCTTCATCGCTGGGGGCTGTGAACAGGAAGAAATAGGCGCCAGCTCCACCACCTGCCAGCAGCAACAGACCCAAAATTATGAACAGCAGGAGGGGTTTTTTCTTTTTCTGTTGTTCTTCGCTTCCGTTTTCCTTGTCTTTGTTTTTTTTCTCCTTGGCCATAACCTGTTTTCCTGTTGGCTTCTGATATAATTATTGCTGTCAAGTTAGTACAGCAACAGCTGTGCCAATGTGATCAGAGAGATTTGTTTGCGTGATTTCAGCAGATTGAAGACAGTGCCTGGAATTACAACGTTTGAATACTAACAGAAGCAGGTACAGGGTGCCCGGCTCTGGTCAAATTTTTGACATACAGCTAGGTGGAATTGTACAGAAAGGTAAGTGGTGAATAAGGTAACGGTACGGACGGCAGGATTTTCAGGAGCTGGATCTTAACCTGTCTATCAGTGAAGTGGTGGAGACATCATGGTCAAATGGAATCCTGACTACCCTGCCGCCTGCTTTTTTGACGGTGTCTGCGCCTATGATGTCATCTTCCTCCCAGTCAGCGCCCTTGACCAGGACTTCCGGCATCAGCTCACGGATGAGGAGGCCCGGATCCGGTTCGTTAAAAACCACCACAAAATCCACTGTCGATAGCGCGGCCAGGATGTCGGCTCTCCATTCCTGGGGGTTAATCGGGCGGCTGGGGCCCTTGATTCCTGCGACGGAACTATCACTGTTCAGGCCTACCACCAGATAGTCTCCGCTGGCCCTGGCAGCTTCCAAGTAAGCGGCATGTCCTGCATGGAAAATGTCAAAACATCCGTTGGTAAAAACCATTTTCAGTCCGGCCCTGCGTCTCCTTGCCACTGCTTTTTTCAGGTTTTCAGGTCCGATTTTCTTTCTTTCGGCCCGGGGCTGCCAGAATCTGCTGGGATGCGCTGTAAAGAAAAGCTGTCGGCTTTCTCTGATCTCTGATGTATCTATGCGGGCAACGATGATCTGTTCACAGTCCTGTGCCCTGACCATGGTGGAACCGGAAGGACTGATGATCCTGGAACATCCTCCGAACCGGATGTCTCCGCATGTTCCCCATGCATTTGCCCCGGCGGCAAAACATTGATTTTCTATTGCCCTGGCCTTCATGAGAGATTTGAAATGGTCTCTTCTCACATGGGGCCATAGGGCTGAAATAAGTATGATTTCTGCCCCTTGATAAACGAGTTCTCTGCAGAGTTCAGGAAATCTAAGGTCAAAACAGGTCATGAGCCCCAGCCCGATCTCACGATCCTTGATTTTCAACCAGTGGACTCCGGGTTCTGTTCCGTGTTGAAATACCCGGTCTTCCCCCATGGGATTGAAGAGATGAATTTTCCTGTAGGCAGGGACTGCTTCCCAGGGGGTGACCACGTAAGTGGTATTATAGCATTTTACCCTGTCACGGTCCTCTGACAGCTCAGGAAGGGTGCCTATCACAGTGGTTTCGTATCTGTGAGCCAGCTCTTTTAGGCCCTGCAGGGCGCGATCTGTTTTTTCGGCTAGCCCTGTCAGGCATTTTTCCAGGGGACCGGTGGCCCACAGTTCGGGAAGCAGAAGGATGTTGGGCACTGAATAAGACGAATTTTTCAGCGCAGCTTCCACCCGCGCTAAATTTGACATGATGTTGGATGGGGCGGGTGTAAACTGAAAAATCCCCAAATTCAACTGGACGGAGTGATGCATGGACATGAGAGGATTTTCAGTCCCTGATACGCCAGTCCAAGGTCTTTACGAGGCCCTCTTCAAGGGAGTTTTTAGGCTGCCAGCCGAGTTTTTCCCTGGCAAGGTCAATCTTGAGACAGCTCCTGCTGAGATCTCCCTTTCGTGCCAGCGCCCTTGCAGGGACGGCCAGGTCTTCATCTAGGGGCACCCTTTTCGCCATAGTCCGGAATATGGCATCAAAGAGGGCCTGAGTGCGGATCTCCCTGCCTGTTCCTATGTTGAATGCCATGCCCGTGCCCGTTTCCAGGGCCATCATGTTGGCTCTCACAACATCCCCTACAAAACAGTAGTCCCTGATCATGCCTTCCGGTTCCTCAGGGAAATGATAGATGATACACGGCTGGTTATTGAGGAGACAGTCCATGAAGATCGCTACTACCCCCGCCTCACCGTGGGGTATCTGCCTTGGCCCGTATACGTTGGCATATTCCGCTCCATATTCCGCAACTCTTTCGTGGACAGCGAACAGGGGCATGTCCTTTGTCGCTGCTGTTGTGTTGATCTCGATAAATTTTTCAACTTCGTCCTGTCCACCGAAGCGCTGGAGCCAATTAGCCACGTCCGCCAGGCGAGATGCGGTTGGTCGGTTTTTATCCCATTCACTTCTGAGCGACCATATCGCGAGGCGGATCAAATGGCCGAAAGTGATACACCTGATGTCACTGGAAGTCGGCTTTACATTCCCGGCCCTGAGGTGCGCGAGATCTTCCTTCACGATTCTTGCGACATCATCCGGGGAGTCCGCCAGCCATTTCCGTTGCATGATGCCCGTTGATCGGCAGACGAACACGGTATCAATGATGGATGAACCGGTTCCGTTAATATGTATGGACGCCCCCATTTCCGCAGGACAGGGTAACGACGCAGAACAGGTCAATCCCGCATCAAGAATCGCGACCGCGACAGGATAGTACGCTTCAATTTTATTGTGATGATATGTGAACGCAAGGGGAGCTCCCGGCTTCAGGGCTTTTGACATGCGCCTGAATACAGCGGAAAGCCCTTCCGTAAAATGGTCCAAATCACGCCCCATGTCCACGTTGCCGGTCAATTCGTCCGCGTTCCTGGTTGAAACAGCCTCGAATGCCTGGGAAGTCTGCCCGACCAACCGTTTCAGCCAGACATAGCAAAAATCCATGAGTTCCGCGTACTGGACGTTGCCGAAATATGGAGGATCGGTGAAGACAGCGTCCAGTGAGTTGTTGGGCAAGTCGGAAATTGCTGCGTCCTGGCACGAGATATTGACTGTGCGGATATGATCGGAGATCGAACCATTTAAATGGTCCC
>DTYO01000091.1 GCA_012961845.1 Thermodesulfobacteriaceae bacterium | reverse complement strand
GAGATTGTAGCTGGAGAGCTGGCCTGTTACCGGCTCCTGGCTTTTATCTCTCTAAAAATGGAGTTGCACTGGAGATCAAACCCTACAGGAAGAGTGCGGAGAAACCTGCCATTCCTTAAGGAACTGGCATGGAATAATTTCACACAAAAAAGTTGACACTACCTCTAGCATATCAGCCGCCGATCGATACTTGACGCACTTCAGCAACCGGACTAAAAAGCATTCATGAAATTGCCAGAACCATACAACCCGCCTCCTCTTGTAATAGGCAATCTCACTGCCCCGGTTCCCGTCATTCAGGGAGGCATGGGGATCGGCATCTCCATGGCAGGCCTGGCCTCGGCAGTCGCCAGGGCAGGTGGGATAGGGGTCATTGCGGCAGTACGCATAGGCATTATCGAAAAAGATTTTCACAAAGACCCTCAAGGCGCTACATTCCGTGCCCTTCGCAGCCAGATCAGGAAAGCCAGGCAGATGGCCCCGGGAGGAATAATCGGGGTCAATATTATGGTAGCCCTGACAAACTTTGAAAAATATGTCCAGGTCGCCTCTGAAGCAGGTGCAGACATCATCATCAGCGGGGCAGGCCTCCCCCTTAAGCTTCCCAGCCTCATCCCCGAAGGATACAACCCGAAACTTGTCCCCATAGTATCTTCTCCCCGTGCTGCAACGATTCTCTGCCGCAGGTGGGGAGAACACTTCTCGCACCCTCCTGACGCTGTTGTGGTGGAAGGCCCCAAGGCCGGCGGTCACCTTGGCTTCAAGGTGGAAGAGCTTAATTCACCGGAAAACACTCTGGAAAACCTCACTACTAAGGTCCTGGAAGCAGTGGAGGCCTTTGAGCAGAAATGGGGCAGATCCATACCCGTGATTCCGGCAGGAGGAATCTACACCGGCAAAGATATCTTCCGGTTCATTCAGATGGGTGCAGCAGGAGTCCAGATGGCAACCCGCTTCGTGGCCACTTACGAATGTGATGCCTCTGATGAATTCAAACAGGCCTATCTCAGGGCCAGCAAGGAAGACATTGCCATAATCAAGAGTCCTGTAGGAATGCCTGGACGGGCCCTGAAGGGACCTTTCATCGACAAAGCAGAGGCAGGCCTGAAAAAGCCTTACAAATGCGTGTACAAATGCCTCAAGACTTGTGACTACCACGATACACCGTTTTGTATCAGCACGGCCCTTATCAACGCTCAGCGCGGTAATATCAACTCGGGTTTTGTCTTCTGCGGAGAAAATGTATGGAGGATAAACAGGATTGTCTCGGTACAAGAATTAATGGATGAACTGATCGCAGGATACAGAGAAGCGGCCAGGGAATATGCTGAAACCCATGGAGAAAAAACCGGCCGTCAGACGACTTCTGTCCAGCCGTAGTCATCTTCCTCTTCTCCATACTGAAGTCCGCTGATCCGGTCGAAGAGCCTCTGGGCCAGGCTTCCTGTCTTTCCGCCGTTGATGGTGAACGACTCCCCTCTGTAATGAAGGGCTCCAACAGGAGAAACAACGGCTGCGGTACCGGTACCGAAACATTCCGTCAGCCCCCCGCTCTTCGCCCTCTCAAGCACCTCGTCTATAGAAACCGGCCTTTCTTCCACTTCAATCCCCCAGTCACGCGCCAGCCTGAGCACCGAATCCCTGGTAATCCCGGGAAGTATGCTGCCATTCAGGGCCGGTGTAACCAGCACATCATCAAAGAGAAAGAAAATATTCATCGTGCCGACTTCCTCCACATAGCGCCGCTCAACTGCATCGAGCCACAGTACCTGGGTGAACCCCTGCTTCTTTGCCTCTTCTGATGCCATAAGGCTGGCCGCATAATTCCCGGCGGTTTTGGCCTCTCCCACTCCGCCGGCGCATGCCCTGACATATCTGTCGGTCACAAAAATCTTTACAGGATTGAACCCTTCGGCATAATAAGCGCCTACAGGACTCAGGATCACCGAAAGCAGGTATTCTTTCGCCGGCCTCACACCCAGAAAGGCCTCGGTGGCAATGATAAACGGCCTGATATAGAGGGAGGTTCCCCTGGCAGCTGGCACCCAGGCATTCTCAACCCTGACCAGGGTCCTGATGGCATCCAGGACTTCCTCTTCGTTGACCTGTGGCATACACATCCGCAGGGCAGAACGATTAAGCCTCTTCATGTTTTCCATGGGCCGGAACAGCCGTATTTTATCATCCTCTCCACGATACGCCTTGAGACCTTCAAATATCGCTTGCCCGTAATGGAGGCAGACAGCAGCCGGATCCAGTGAAAACTTTGCATAAGGCACTATCCTTGCGTTGTACCACCCTGTTCCCCCTCTATAGTCCATCAGAAAACAGTGATCGGTGAAATAAGTCCCAAAGCCGAGTTCTGACGTCGGGGGCAGATCTTTTCTTTCCGGTTCCGGCACCAGTTTCTTAACGATATTCATGTTTCAGGCATATCCCTTTCAAACTGTATGAACAGGCATCAGTCTAACCTTATTCTTCATCCAGTTCAATTTCCAGCAGCCAAATCCTCTCCATTTTCTAAAAATTGGTCAGCAGAAACCAGACCATCAAGCCACATCTGCGTGAAAAGCGATCTGAACAGGTCCGCCTTTCCTATGGTATGGGGATGATATGGCTGCCAGTAAGGATAACGATAACGGCGTTCAGCGCTGTATCCAGTATCTTCCGGCACCGGGCGCAAATTGTCAAATACCACATCTCCGCTGCTGTCAACATAACTCAGAGAGAGATCCATGACCGGCCTCACAACCACAAGCCGGCCGTCACGGTCTTCGGCAACAGGCACCGGCCCCCAGCGTCTCTGCACAAATCCCTCGAACCAGATGCCCGTGCTGTATGCACCACTCACCTTATCCTGCATACGGGGCACTATCCAGTAATATTCCGGCAGCCGCTCCCATGTCTTTATGACAACCTCTATTTCGCTGCTCCCCTGTATGGACAGATATTCCCATGTTTCATAATCAGGTGCGTCCTGCCTGACCAGAGCGCGCCCCGTGTCTCTGAATGACCATATTGCGTGGCACACTACGCAATCCACTCTGCTCACATCATGCGCCCTGTGTCCAGTGACCAGGGTATTCATCACCGGAGGCTTCCGCCAAGCCCCGGATGGACCAAGCCTGTCACGCTTTTCCGCTGAATGACAGTCAGTGCAACCGATCACCGTTTTTCCCGGTGTCACCTGTTCACACGGCCCTCGCGAGTGGCAGTCGCAACATGACATTCCAACCGTATGATGGATGTCCGGTCTCATTTCATGCCATTCTAGGCCGTAAGGTCTTTCAGATCCTTGTGCCCGGCCTAGGGGAATGTGGTAATCCTGATCGTAATCCACCTCGAATCTGCCATAGTAATCCCACCCGACATAATTACCGTAATGGCATGCGAGGCAGTGCCTGTCGGACACTTTCTTCCTAAACCTGTGATCTGAAGGTCCGTTTATGGTAAAACTCAGATGGCATGCCGCACAACCAGTTCCGCGTCTGATAAAGGCATAATTTTCGCCTCTGTAGTATACATGACAGCGCAGGCACCTCCGCCTCATGAGATCTGCAACCAGGCCGGCAGGCTCAACAGGCGGATCTGCCGGCAGAGGCAAATTCTCAATGGACGACACCGCCTGGCCTGATGGAAAGAATGCAGACCACACCGTACCTAATTCACCAGACAGGGTAAAATGACTGGAAGCCCCGGCTGCAGCCACCTGAGCCTCATGGCATCTGCCGCAGACTCTCCTCATGTGGCCGGGATGTGCAGGATCGCTGATCAGGCCCTGGTGTGCCACTGACTGTGTCCTGCCGGCAAGTTCGCCCTGGTGACATTCAATGCATCCGATGTCATGAGCAGGATCAAGCTCCACGCTGTGACACATCCTGCACCCTTTGTCTCTGCGTCCATCTCCATAAGGAGGCTGGCAGGCATTAAGCGGCAATATCAGACATATTCCCAAAAGCCACAGGATGAACAATCTGGAGCACTGTTCCTTTTCGGTTTTCATAAAAGCGCTTATACCGGACCATACGGGTTTATAATCGGCGACCAGCATAGTATATAACTTTTGAATAAAATCTTCTTCAAGGAAAAAATCATGCAGGCCCACATGAATGATTACCATGCAGCGCTGGCTTACCTGAACACCTTCCAATTCCACGGCTTCAGGCTGGGCCTCGAACGCATAAATGACGTACTTGAAGCCCTGGACAATCCCCAGAAACGCTATCCATCCGTGCATGTAGCAGGAACAAACGGCAAGGGCTCCGTATGCGCAACCATTACTTCAATCCTTGAAGCCTCGGGCCTGAACTGCGGCCTTTATACGTCTCCCCATCTGTATTCACTGTGTGAACGCTTCAGGGCCTTCGGCCGCCTGATTTCCGAACCGGAACTGGAACGCCTGATCCGGAAAATAAAGGGCCTTATAGAAGACGGGCTTGAACTCAGCTATTTTGAGTACACTACCGCCATCGCCATGAACTGGTTTGCGGAAATGGAAGTGGACGTCGCAATATTCGAAACCGGTCTCGGAGGTCGGTTGGATGCCACAAATGTCATTATTCCACAGGTTTCAGTGATCACTAATATCGCTCTAGATCATCAATCCTTTCTTGGCGAAACCATAGAATTGATAGCAGGCGAAAAGGCAGGGATCATCAAAAGGAATGTTCCTGTAGTTTCCGGTGTCCGGCACGAACATGCCAGACCGGTGATAAGACAGAAGGCCCGGGAAATGTGTGCGTCTATGTGGGAACTAGACAGGGACTTCAGTATGAGCAAGAACAGCAGGGACGGGTTTGAATATACGGGGAGATCTCTATACCTCGACGGAATAAACCTCTCCATGAGGGGGCGTCATCAGGCAGTCAATTCAGCTCTGGCCGTGGCAGCCTGTGAAAGGCTGATGGAATCAGGATTTCCAATATCCCCGGAGTGCATCAGGACTGGATGTGGAAGGGTAACCTGGCCGTGTCGTGGAGAAATCCTCAGGGGGATGTGCACGGTTCTACTCGACGGAGCACACAATGCGGACGGAGTGACCGCTCTGAAACGCCTGCTTCAGGATATAACAGGGGATCTCAGGAACCCGGCGGAAGAACATAGCTGTCTGCTGTGGGCATGCTCCGACGAAGGCGGAGATAAGGATTTTACTGCAATGCTGGGCATGATATCGCCGCACTTCAAAGAAATAATAATCACCGAACCCCCCGGTCCCAGAGCCCCTGTGTCTACTGAATCATGGCGGAACAAAGGAATTCCTGACAATGCAGTCCTAGAGGAAGATTGGGAAAAGGCCCTTTACAGAGCACTTTCAGGACGCGGCCCAGATGACTTTTTATGTATTGCCGGATCACTTTATCTGACAGGCAGGGCCAGAATTAGGCTGCTCAAAGCCGGTTTCTGCCTTTCCCGGACGGACTGACAGAATCCTTCAGGGAACAGATCATCTGCTCTTTCATCTTTTCTATTTCATCCATGCAGAATCTTGCCGGGATTTCCTGTCCGCAGACACGGCAGACCAATCGGGCATTGCTTCATCTTCCAGTAAGATATGCAGCACCGCGGCAGAAGGGACATGTCACTTCGGCTTCAGGCGGATTTTTTTTGCTGGATCCCGGCGACATTACAGCCTCTCTTTAAAATAAAAAATTCACT
>DTYO01000090.1 GCA_012961845.1 Thermodesulfobacteriaceae bacterium | reverse complement strand
TGATCCCGATTATTCATGCCAATTAGCATTTGTTCGGCTTTTGAAGCGAATAATCCGGGCTGAATAGCATAAAAGCCGCTTAGCGGCAGACACAGATTATGGCAGTCATATGGGTTTACCTGTCATGAATTTCACATCTTCCGGAAAAAGAATCGAACAATCAGTCGGGAGCCTGCTCCTGATCCTGCTCCTGGCCATGACCTTGTCAGGATGTGCCGGCAACAGAAAGGAAGGAAAAGGGTGGTTTTCTTCGTGGTTCGGCGGCAAGGACGTACATGACGATTACTATGAAACGGAAGCGGCATTGACTGAAAAGGCGATGCATTACTACTCCACTAGCCGTTACATGATGGCTGAAGAAATTTTCCAGGAAATCAAGGATCGTTTCCCGTTCAGTGATTATGCAAAACTGGCTGAACTGCGTCTGGCGGACTGCAAATATCACCAAGGACTCTATGAAGAAGCCATACCTCTCTATGAGGAGTTTGAGAAACTTCACCCTGCGAATAACGCAATACCATATGTCATATTCCAGATCGGCTCTTCCTATTATAAACTTATGGCCTATCCTGATCGTGACCAGACATATACCAAGAAACTGATTGAGGTCTATGAGCGTCTTGTCAAAAGATATCCGGACAGCCCTTTCACCTTTGAAGCACGCAGAAGAATCGCCGAAGCCAGGAACCGTCTGGCTGAACACGAAATAATCGTGGCGCAGTGGTATTTGAACACCGGGCAGCTCCCTCAGGCAACTTCGCGACTGAATAGCGTTCTGGATCTTTATCCAGAGACACCCTCAGCGGAACAGGCAAGGAAACTGCTGATCAGGGCAGAAACTACAGGTGGAGAAACTCTGTGGGAGCGCATGAATCCTTTTGATTAGATCCTTGCGTTACTCACGATTTTTAATTAGAAGTGTTCCGGGATCCAGGACCAGAGGAGGTATCTCCCTGTCTATCTTCTCCTTCATAAGACGTACGTTTATCTCACGCCCCACTGGCTGAAGCTGTACTATCACTTCGAACAGATCGGCCACCTGATCCACGTTCAGCGGCAACCCGTCTTTGCCGGTTGCATCATCTCTGTGTGTTTTCACTGCAAACCATACGGGAAGGCCGCTTTCTCTCGCCAGCAGCTTCAGCTCAGACAGAGTTTCACGGACCATGTCATCGAATGGAAGTCCATCAATAAGTATCATCTGGGGATAGAAAATGCCCTGCTCAGTCAGGTCGTTCAGCCTTTCTTCCAGCCTGGGCACCACAAACCCTTCGACATTGAATGTCATGATAAAACGATGGGGCAGAGTTGCTTCCCAGAGGCCGCCGGTATTGGTCAAACGATATTGGTCAGAAATATGGTTGAAAACCTCTTCATACCACAGGCAGACCTTTTTGACGGGCTGATCCAGACTTATATGAAGAACATTCCTTCCCCTCAGCAGACTGTCGAGTGCCAGCTGAACAAGAAACGAGGTTTTCCCTACTCCTGCCCTGGCAAGTACGGCACCAAATTCTCCCGGTTCCAGAATGTGTCCTGACTCATCACCCAGAAGGCGGAGCGGATTCCTGAGTATCAGATCATTTTTTAACATCGCCATAGACCTCTCCCGCAAAAAAATTACTTTTTCAGAACATTTCCTGTCAGATTCGGGTTTATCGCGTTTGGCATAAAACAGCATGGACCTGAATGGCAAAACCCGTCATCCTTGAAAAAAATGCCTGAAACTGGATATCCACAACAAACGCCCGGCTTTTATGCTGCCTGCTTTTTCTTTTCAGCAGCCTTCTTCACGAGTTCTTCAGCCACACTCTTGGGCACCTGACGATAGGTTGCAAATTCCATGGTAAACTGTGCCTTGCCCTGGGTTGCTGAACGTAGCACGGTAGAATATCCAAACATCTCCACCAGTGGCACTTCTGCTTCAATTATGCACATGTCTCCTTCGTCCTGAGTTCCCAGGATCATGCCCCTGCGCTGGTTCAGAGACCCCATGACCACACCCTGAAATTCAGTAGGAGTCTCCACGGCCACCTTCATTATCGGCTCCAGAATCTGCGGTTTGGCCCTGTGATATGCCTCCTTGAATGCGCCTCTGGCAGCAGCCTGGAAAGCGGTATCCGACGAATCCACTGAATGGGCCTGACCGTCATTGATGGTCACCTGTACTCCTGTAACAGGAAACCCGAGAAGCTGCCCCTTTTCCATGCTGCTTCTGAAACCCTTTTCACACGAAGAGATAAATTCTGTAGGAATCGCCCCGCCTACTATCTTGTTCTCAAAGACGAACTCTTCATCGGATACAGGTTCCAGATAACCAGCACCCCTGCCGTACTGACCGGCACCGCCGGTCTGTTTCTTGTGGGTATAATTGAAATCCGCCTTCTGTGTTATGGTTTCCCTGTAGGCCACCTGCGGCATACCAGTGCTGACTTCTGCATTGTACTCACGACGCATTCTTTCTATGTACACCTCAAGATGCAGCTCACCCATTCCTGAAATTATCGTATCCCCTGTTTCGTGATCTACGTATGTCCTGAACGTAGGATCTTCCTTGGTAAACCTTGACAGGGCCTTGGACATGTTGACCTGGGCCTTGTTGTCGGCAGGGATTATGGCCAGGGAGATGACCGGCTCGGGCACATGCATGGAGGTCATGCTGTACCGAATCTCCGGACAGGTAAAAGTGTCACCGGAGGCACAGTCGATTCCGAACAGAGCGCCAATATACCCTGCCGGTACCGATTCTATGTCTTCCATCTGGTCAGCGTGCATGCGGACCACCCTTCCGACCTTGACCTTGCGACCGGTTCTGGAATTTACGATGGTATCTCCCTTGGAAAGGGTTCCCTGGTACACTCTGATATATGTCAGCTGACCATATCGCCCTTCCTCCAGTTTGAAGGCGAGAGCTACAAGGGGCTTTTCAGGATCGGTTTCCAGGACTACCTCAGCCTCCTCATTTTCCATATCCAGAGCGACATTCTTTATTTCATCAGGCTGAGGCAGGTAGTCTGTCACAGCGTCAAGCAGGGGCTGGACCCCCTTGTTCTTGTAGGCAGACCCGATAAATACCGGTGTTATTCCCCTGACAAGCGTACCAGCACGAACTCCTTTAATAAGCATCTCTTCGGTGACACTGCCTTCAAGGGCTGCCTCCATCAGTTCTTCTGAAAACATGGAGGCCTCATCCAAAAGAATCTCACGCCTGGCCTCCGCCTCTTCCTGAAGCTCAGAAGGGATTTCCTCTGTCCGTAGCTCCTCGCCATTGGGGCCGTCAAAATAGATTGCCTTCATGGAAACAAGATCCACTACACCTTCAAAACCGGCTTCAAGCCCGATGGGAATCTGCATGGCCACGGCATTGTGTCCCAGTTTATTTCTGAGCTGGTCCACAACCCGCAGAGGATTGGCCCCGCTCCTGTCACACTTGTTGACAAAGGCGATACATGGAACCTCGTACCTTGCCATCTGGCGATCCACCGTAATGGACTGGGACTGCACTCCTCCTACTGAACACAGCACCAGTACTCCACCGTCCAGGACCCTCAGCGCCCTCTCCACCTCTATGGTGAAATCCACGTGCCCCGGTGTATCTATTATATTGATTTCGTGACCTTTCCATTCACAATACGTGGCGGCCGAGGTGATGGTAATTCCCCTCTCCCTTTCAAGCTCCATGAAGTCCATGGTGGCGCCGACGCCGTCTTTGCCCTTGACATCATGAATGGCATGAATCTTCTGGGTATAGTAAAGGATTCTTTCTGTCAGGGTGGTCTTTCCGGCATCGATGTGGGCACTGATACCGATATTTCTTACTTTCTGCGGATCTCTCTTCATTTTCATAAACCTCAAAACAATACTGCTGGAGCCGGATCAGGATCAACCTGCCCGCAACTCCGCCCAAAATCTCTTTTTTTCATATCCTGCCGGGGAATTCCTGAATGAAATTAAACGGAGAAATTCAGTCAAACTCTCAAAGTCAGGCTGGTCCGTGACACAGGTGTACAGACTGTCTACAATATAAGCAGGAAATTAAAACAAGCCAGTCATTTAACTGTTCAGCCCATGCTTGTCAAGGATAATATCGGCTACTGCATGGATTTGACCCGAAATATGAAAGTAGATCAGAAATATAATCATAAATGGTGTGTTACCCCTTCTGAAGCCCGGGAAATTCAGGACCGGCTCAGAGAGGAGCTGATACTGCACGACGATTTCAATATGATAGAGTATGCAGCGGGAGTGGACGCCGGTTACAGAAAAAAAGACCGAATCATCCAGGCGGCAGTCTGCACACTTACCTTATCCGATCTCCACATGGTAGAATATTCTCTGGCCAAACAGCCTGCAGATTTCCCTTATATTCCGGGTCTCCTGTCGTTCAGAGAGATACCGGCAGTCCTTGCAGCCATGGAAAAACTCGGCAGGCAGCCCGATATCCTTATATGTGACGGCCAGGGGACAGCCCATCCACGCAGGATGGGAATTGCCGCACACCTGGGCCTCATTACCGGTATCCCTTCACTGGGAGTGGCAAAATCCAGGCTTGCAGGCACTCATGACCGGGTACCGGACATAAGGGGGGCCTGGGTACCTCTGATCGACAAAGACGAAATCATAGGTGCAGTACTCCGGACAAGAAAGGGAGTAAAACCTGTATATGTCTCTCCAGGCCACCGAATCGGTCTTGAAACTGCTGTAAACCTTGTCATGAAATGCACTACAAGATACCGCCTGCCGGAAACCACCCGCACGGCACACCGCCTTGCGAAATTGGCGGCAACATAACATTGTCTCCCTGACAGAAAGGAGGTAATCTCAGTGAGTCTGGCGATCTCATCACCTGTTTTTGTCCACAACGGCGAAATTCCTCAAAGGTACACCTGTGACGGTATGGATGTATCCCCTCCACTTGAATGGTCAGGCCTGCCGGACGGAACAGAAAGCCTGGTCCTCATCGTGGATGACCCGGATGCCCCGGACCCCGCCGCACCTAGGATGGTGTGGGTCCACTGGATACTCTATAACATACCGCCTGGAACATCGGGCCTTTTTGAAGGGATAGAACCCGGGGATCTTCCGCAGGGCACCCTGAAGGGAAAAAACGACTGGAAGAGAACAGGATATGGAGGCCCCTGCCCCCCTGTGGGCAGGCATCGTTACTTTTTCAGACTCCATGCCCTGGACACCACCCTTCCAGATCTGGGAAGTCCGGACAGGAAAAGACTGGAAAAGGCAATGGAAGGCCATGTCCTTGAAAAGGCCGAACTGACAGGCCTGTACATGCGCGGCTGAACAGGGCTCCACCCGACACAGCAATGGAGTATGCCTGTGCCTCCGTCGCCCTGCGTCTGCGCCACCGCCGGGGTACCAGCCGAAGGTTCAAAGAGGAGTTACTAATGAAAAACTTCCGCTTCGACCGTATGGAGGCAGCGGGTTCTCTTGGAGATCTGGGGACCCTGCTCCCTCTTGCCATAGGCATGATATTGATCAACGGCCTCTCTGCTGCTAGTGTCTTTTTTTCAGCAGGCCTGTTCTATATCCTGGCTGGAGTGTATTTCCGCATCCCCGTAGCAGTCCAGCCCATGAAAGTCATAGGTGCCTATGCAGTCACTTACGGCCTCACTCCTGCCCAGATCATTTCTTCCAGCCTGTGCATGGGAGCCCTGCTGATATTCCTCGGGACCACCGGCCTCATACAGATCCTAGGACGGATCGTGCCCGGAAGCGCCATAAGAGGCGTGCAGTTGAGCGTCGGAGTTGCTCTGATGATGAAAGGATTCGATCTAATGGCCCGTCATGACCCGATTTTCGGCCAGCACACCATCGGCCCGCTGTCCCCCGGTCTGCTGACAGGGACTGCCGGTCTGCTGATCACCTTTCTCTTGCTGGACAACAGGAGAACACCAGCAGCTCTTGTGGTAGTAGGGGCCGGCTTCCTTGTCGGCCTGATATCGAAAGGGATCCCCTCAATCGACCTTTCACGTACGGCCTTGTCACTGCCTGAGCTCCTGCCGTACGGTGCGCCATCATGGGATGACATCCTCTGGGTGATCCCGGTGGTGGTCCTGCCTCAGATTCCCATGACCATAGGAAACGCGGTTATCGCCAATACTGATCTGGCACGGGAATACTTCGGAAGCCGGGCCGGCCGGACCACGTTCCGGAGTGTCTCCATCAGCCAAGGCCTTGCCGGAATAGCGTCATTTTTCCTTGGGGGGATTCCCATGTGCCACGGCGCAGGGGGGCTGGCTGCCCATTACAGATTCGGGGCAAGAACAGCAGGTTCGAACGTGATCATAGGCGGGTTGTTTGCAGGGTTCGCTCTGCTCCTGGGTGATAACATGATAAATTTGCTGAAACTGCTTCCCATTTCAGTGCTGGGGGTTCTGCTGGTTTTTGCAGGAAGCCAGTTAGCCATCATGATCAGGAACCTTGAAGAAAAAAAAGATTATTTTACTGCTGTGATCATACTCGGAATTGCCCTTACCTCCAACCTGGGTATTGCCTTTCTGGCTGGAACAATACTGGCGTGGCTCCTCAAGAGCGGGAAGTTTTCAGTATGAGCTTATCCAGCTTCAACATGCCATTCGGCGAAACCAGCCTTCTGGATACCATTGTGGCAATAGCCATTGCACCCAGAGCACAGGCTGCCGTAATCATGAACATCACAATCATCTGATATCCTACTGCCTGCATAGGAGGGGATCCTGCCAGAATCTGGCCGGTCATCATTCCAGGCAGCGACACGACGCCTGCCATGGCCATGTTGTTGATAATGGGGATCATGCCGGTCTTCACTGCAGTCTGGAGAGGTTCCGCCACAGCCTCCGGCCGGGTGGCCCCGTAGGCAATCAGAAGTTCTATTTCATCACTGCGGCTCCTTATATGCTCGATGAGTCTGTCCAGACAAAGGGATATTCCATTGAGGGAATTGCCGAATATCATTCCCAGAATTGGGATTACATATTGTGGATTATACCATGGCTCGATCCCTATCACCATCTGAGTGATGACTCCTCCCACAACAAATGCAGAGAATATCATTGTCAAGAGGGCATCAAACCTGATACCTGCATATCTCCATTTTGACCTGGCCACCGCCTCCCTGGAAGCAAAAAGGAGCATCACCACCAGCCATGCCACCACAGGTGCAGGATGGTGGATGTTGAACACCCAGTCGAGTATCAAACCGACCATGCCAAGCTGAATAGTACATCTTGCTGCAGAAAGAAGCAGCCTGCGTTCCAGGCCCAGACGAAGCCCGATGGATATGGCTGCAGCCATACATATCAGCAGAGTCGCTGTAAGGATATCGAACGGAGTGAGATAGACAAAACTGCTCATGGCCCTGACTGAATTCCCGAGTCTGAAATGTGCATCAGGACATCCACCTGATTTCTGTATTCAAGATCGTGCAGCACACAGATAACCGCCTTGCCGCCCCTTGCGGTAAAATCTCTGAGCAGGCTGAAACATTTCTCCGCAGTGGGCACATCAAGCCCTGTAAGCGGCTCGTCCGCCAGGAGTACGTCAGGATCCCAGAGCAGCGCCCTTATCATATTGAGTCTGTGACGCTCTCCCCCCGAAAGAGATTTCGCCCTCTGATCCATGGATACATGGCCGAGTCCGGTCTGCTCCATGAGTTTGGATGCCTTCGCCCTGTCGAAGATCCTTTTCCCTGCATTCTTGAGCCCGAACGGAAAAACGAGATTTTCTTCCACGGAACCCCGCAGTACAGGGGCATCCTGTGCCATGAGGGTAACCCTTGATCTCCATTCAGGCAGCCGGTCAGCGCCGTATTCCTGTCCCTTGATAACCCTCCTGGCCTTATCCGAGGGCGCCAGCCCGGCTATCTGTCTGAGAAGTGTGGTCTTGCCGCACCCAGAAGCCCCGTAAAGCAGCACAAAACACGGCCCGATAGAGACTTCAACATCCCTGTAGAGAATGCGTCCATCCGGAGCTGAAGCAGTAAAAGGCCCACACTCAAGAAAATACTGATTCAAGGCTGAACCTCTATTCCTCTCTACAGGGCATCGACATATTCCTTCAGTTCAGTGTACAGTTCTTCCACAGTATCATAAAACACCATGGTTCCCTGGGAGAAGTGCATCAGTATCCTGTTCAGCTCCTCCGGTATGTATGGATAGAGTTTTTTCAGATTGACTATCCGGTCCTTGGCAAAAAGCGACAGATCGTCGGTAGTCAGCCTGTCTATAACCGCTGGACCGAGCTCCGGGTCGTTGTATATATCTACAGGACGACCCTCTCCCCTGCCGATTATAAAAAGGAGTATGTTGCCCAGGCCCAGGAGGTCATGGGCGAACGGTCTCTCCGGAAGGTAGAAATCATAGTCGAAATCTATCCATTTAAACAGACCCGTCCTTCGCTCTATGTAAATATGATCCCGCCGGATGTCACCGTGCTTGAGACCATGTTCATGGAGAAGCCCTATGGCGTGAACGCATTCAAGATACTGGCGCAGTATGTCCGGCACGGATTGCTCGAAGTATTCCCTGTGGTTCTTTCCTTGTGCAGCGGCTATATGCTTGTCAAGGCGTTTGCCCCTGATGATCTCTATTATGCGCACGCAGTTTCCCGCAGTATCCTCCACTGAATAGCCCTGCATGAAATGCCTGTGGCCCCGGACCAGATCCAGAACCTTGGCTTCCTTTTCCGGGTGCCTGTAACAGGTTACCTTGAGCGGCCCGATAGTCATCGCGAACTGCTCGTGAAAGACGAGTTTAAGGATCCTGCTCTCCCCATTTTCCAGATTGACCGCCCTCTTAACCCAGAATTTCGGTTCATCATCTATGCCGAAACGGCCCTCTTTCTCATAACCTGTTACGAAAAAATATTTCCGGTCCACATATATGACATCGCCGTAATCGATCTTCATGCTTTCGGTTGTGTCATCATACAGACGCGGAGCACGCTTCAGGCGGTGACTGGCTATAAACTCAGTGAGCCTTTCCCCCACATCGGCAAATCTCGGACCAGGATTTGATACTCTTGGTTTAGCGATTAATCTACGTAATGAGATAAGCATTAAACCTTCACGTTTTTTCTCTGTCTCTACCCATGGTGAGGGGGCTGACAATCCTCACATTCGTAAAAACATTCTCTTTATGAATATCTTCAATAAGCAATATGAGGTTCTCAAGGGAAAGTGTGACAATTTTCGTTTTGAGTTTACCAATCGAATTCCCATATCACGTGGTCTAGGAAGTTCATCAGCTGTTATTACAGCAGCGTTGACAGCAGCCTATGTCGCAGCTGGAGAACGGTACAATAAACGTAGGATTTTGAATTTAGCTTTAGAGTATGAGCCTCATCCTGATAATATCACGCCTGCCGTGATGGGAGGTTTCAATGTGGCTTGTGTTGAGGATAAAAAGGTTTATAGTAAGAAGCGTAAGGTGCCTGATTATCTCAGAGCTATCTTGGTAATTCCGAACCGTACTATTTCGACAGCAAAGTCACGTACTGTTTTGCCTGACCTCTACCGTACGGATGAGGTTGTTTACTCCCTTTCAAGATCGTCATTTATGACCTCACTTTTTATG
>DTYO01000089.1 GCA_012961845.1 Thermodesulfobacteriaceae bacterium | reverse complement strand
GAATACATCTATGGGCCTGTCTTCCAAAATGGCCTTTGTGAACAGGAACAGCGCCATGTCAGGTCTTCCCCACGGGCCGTAAACTGTGAAAAACCTCAGTCCGGTACAGGCGAGACCGTAGAGATGGCTGTATGTATGGGCCATGAGCTCGTTGGCTTTCTTGCTGGCTGCATACAGGGAAACAGGGTGATCCACATTGTCGTGCACGGAAAAAGGCATCCTGGTGTTGGCCCCGTAGACCGAACTGGAGGATGCAAAGACCAGGTGCCTGACATTGTTGTGCCTGCATCCTTCAAGGATATTACAGAAACCTGCCAGGTTGGAATCGATATACGAGTGGGGGTTAATCAGCGAATACCTGACCCCGGCCTGGGCCGCAAGATTGACCACGCCGTCAAAACCGCTGTCAGCAAAGAGCTTTTCCATGAGAGGGCGGTCTGACATGTCTTCCTGGACAAAATCAAAGTTTTCGTATGAACTGAGTATGGAGAGCCTGGCCTTCTTGATGGCGGGGTCGTAATAGTCGTTCATATTGTCAAGTCCGGTAACCTGCCTGCCCTCTTCCAGGAGACGTCTGGCCAGGTGAAAGCCGATAAAACCTGCTGATCCTGTTATCAATACCTTCGTTATGTCTCGTGATTCGTTTCCTGTCATATCTGCTCCCTTTTTTGATCGTACGGCATAGTCTTCAAGCATTCACATTTTATGGAGTATGCTGTGCCGGCCGGCCCTTTAGCACACGGAGTAAACCTTCACACTGATTACTGTGCTACCCACAGAAGCCGATCAAGCCTGATATATCACGAAAATGCGTTGAAATCTGTCAACTTGTTTTGTTATTCCACGGTTACGCTCTTGGCCAGGTTCCTGGGCTGATCTACGTCGCATCCCCTGGCAACAGCCATCTCGTAGGCAAGTAGCTGAAGGGGAATTGTGTAGAGAAACGGATTCAGATCCCGGCATTTCAGATGGGGTACTGTGACTACATGGTGGGCAACTCTTGCCAGCGCCTCGTCCCCGTCCTCACCAAAGGCTATGATTACACCTCTTCTTGAACGGACCTCTTCTACGTTGCTGAGCATTTTTTCGTAGACATGATCCATGGGGACTAAGGCTACTACGGGCATGCGCCTGTCTATCAATGCAATGGGACCGTGCTTCATTTCGCCGGCTGCATAGCCTTCGGCATGGATGTATGAGATCTCCTTTAGCTTCAGAGCTCCTTCAAGGGCAATTGGGAAATGCAGGTCTCTTCCGAGATAGAGGAAATCGGTGCGGTTGTAAAATATGTCGGCCAGGTCCCTGCTCTGTTCGTGCCAGGCAGGAATTCCCTCTTCCAGTATTGCAGGGATGTCCATGAGAGTGTCTGTCTTCTCTCTGATTTCCTGTTTCGTGATGGTCCCCCTGATCCGGCCTAGGTACAGGGCGAGAATCAAGAGGGCCGTAAGCTGGCTGGTAAATGCCTTGGTGGATGCGACCCCTATTTCAGGACCTGCATGAGTATAGACCGTGCCGTCCGATTCCCTGGTGATCGTGCTTCCTACCACATTGCAGATGCCGATCACCGGCGACCCAAGCTTCCTGGCAATGCGCAGACCTGCCAAGGTGTCAGCCGTTTCTCCGGACTGGGATATGGGAACGGTGAGTACGTCTTCATCCAGCAGCAGGTGTCTGTAACGGAATTCAGATGCCAGGTCTACCTCTACGGGGATACGGGCCCACTTTTCTATCCAGTACTTGGCAACCAGGCCTGCATGCCATGAAGTTCCGCAGGCGAGAAGCACTATTCTCCTGATCTTTTTCAGTACCTGTTCGGACAGTTTGATCTCCGGCAGTATTATTTCTCCTGTTTCAGGTATAATCCTGCCGCGGAAAGTATTGAGTACGGCCTGGGGCTGCTCGTATATCTCCTTGAGCATGAAATGCTTGTAACCGGCCTTCTCGGCCATGGTGGCATCCCAGGTGATGGTCTGTGATGCCTTTCTTATTTTTTCACCCGATGCCAGGTCTACAACCTCTGCGCCATCTCTGGTCAGGACAGCCAGCTCTCCGTCATCCATGAAGATGACATTTCTCGTATAGGGCAGAAGGGCCGGGATATCGGAGGCCAGAAAACACTCCCCTTCTGAGACTCCGAGTACCAGAGGGCTCTGTTTCCTGGCTGCAACCAGCATGTCAGGGCTTCTATGCCACATTACTCCCAGGGCAAATGCCCCTTCAGTTTCAGTAAGCGCCTTCCTTACCGCTTCCACAAGGTCGCTGTCCAGGTGTTTTTCTATGAGGTGCGCCAGGACTTCTGTGTCTGTCTCCGACTTGAAAGTGTGGCCTTCGCTGATGAGTTCCCGGCGCAGGGAAAAATAGTTTTCAATGATGCCGTTGTGGACTACTATCAGGTTGCCTGTACAGTCTGTATGTGGGTGTGCATTGGCCTCTGACGGAGCGCCGTGAGTGGCCCAGCGGGTATGGGCCAGCCCTATGGAGCTGGATGTGTCACGGATGCCGTTCAGGGCCCTGTCCAGGTTGACAAGCTTGCCCTCGCTTCTGACCCTCTGGACCGACCCGTCCTGTATCCAGGCCACGCCGGCCGAGTCATATCCCCGGTATTCAAGCCTCTTCAGACCGTCCATCAGTACGGGCAGGACCCGCATGCTGCCTATGTATCCGACTATTCCACACATTTATTTCTCCTGAAACAGTACTCTCCGGGGCCAGAAACGACCGACCGCAGGGCAGAGATCGACAGAACAGCGACAGAGTGAAAAAACAGGAGACCTGATACTGTCCGGCGATCAGCCGCAACTCTTATGTTGATTAACTGGATATGCTATTATTTATCGTCACTTCCGGATCACTTCTTGACCTGGCCGGGTGTTGCAAACCGGCTCCTGTGCGGATTCCATGAAACGGCTGTTACCGCCAGAGACGGATGATGAAGCCGGTTCGTTACGGTTTTCAGACTGTATGGGACCAAGGAATCCTTGCAGATATTTTCCTCCAGACAGTCAGGGAGCATGTTCTTCCCGGCCTCTGCGTCCCAGTGACTTCAATGTGTCTATGGCCTCACGGTAATCTGGAAGATCAAAAACGGCGGATCCTGCCACAAAGATATCGGCTCCGGCAGCCGCAGCTTCCCTGATGGTGTCCCGGTTGATGCCTCCATCGACTTCCACCGGGAAAGAACAGCCCTGGTCAGACATCATTTGCTTTAGCTTTCTTATCTTTTCCAGGGAGGATCTGATAAACTTCTGGCCCCCAAAACCTGGATTGACGCTCATTATCAGAACCATGTCCAGGTCTTTCAATACATATTCAAGGGTTTCAGGCGGGGTCGCAGGGTTGAGGACTGCGCCGGCCTTGATTCCGAGTGCCTTAATGGCATGTATTGTCCTGTGCAGATGAGTACATGTTTCCACGTGTACCGTCAGATAATCCGCTCCAGAGTTGGCAAAAGATCTGATATAGGAATCAGGATCAGAGATCATCAGGTGTACATCCAGGGGGAGTCCTGTAACCGGTCTGAGGGATTTTACCACCAAGGGTCCGATGGTGATGTTGGGTACGAAATGTCCGTCCATCACGTCGATGTGGATCAGGTCTGCCCCCGCCTGTTCCACCGCCCTGACCTCGTCTCCCAGGATGGAAAAATCTGCTGACAGGATAGAGGGTGCTATCTGTATGTTCATGGCTGGATTATTCTCTGGGAATTTGAAAAAAATCTGATTTTAACGGTTTTATTGCCTCTGACTGAGGCGAATCTATCAGTTCCGGGCAGACGCAGGCAAGACACGATAAAAGAACCAATAACCATTGCCATTTCCGGAGTTTCTTTGCATTTTTTTTCAAATCGCTTATATCTCAAGGTGTGTTGTACTGTGAGTACATAGATTAGTGTGCAGCTGCTCCATTGTAAAGAATGATTCTCGCGGCGGATCCATGGTATTGTCAATATCGGAACAGACTGTGTGCCCCGGTTTGATCTTCAGGTACCAACTTAAGAAGGAGAATAATTATGAGTCAGGCAGAAGGCGGCGTGGTTTCCAGGAAAATGGCGGGATTCATGGAGAGGGCCTCATGGATACGCAAGATGTTTGAAGAAGGTGCAAGGCTCAAGGAAGAATTCGGCAGTGACAGGGTCTGTGATTTCAGCCTGGGAAATCCTGACATTGATCCCCCTGCGGTCTTTCAGGACAGTCTCCAGGTCATGGCATCCGACCGGTCCCCTGGGGTCCATTCCTATATGCCGAACGCGGGCATACCAGATGTGCGTTCCAGGGTCGCAGAGGCGGCCGGACGGGATCACCAGGTGGATCTGAGTGCCGATGAGATACTGATGACATGCGGTGCTGCAGGCGGACTCAATATTATATTCAAGGCACTCCTTAATCCCGGCGAAGAGGTGATCACCCCTGCTCCTTACTTTGTGGAATACGGATTTTATGCTGATAATCATGGCGGGGTGCTCAAAACCGTGGGTTCAAAACCGGATTTTTCTCTGGACCTGGATGCCATCGAAAAGGCGTTTACAGAAAAGACCAAGGTCGTTCTGCTCAATTCCCCCAACAACCCTTCGGGGGTCATATACAGCGAGGAGGAACTGAAGGCACTGGCAGAGCTGCTCTCCAGGGCGGAAAAGGAGACAGGTCACCCTGTTTTCATAGTCTCCGATGAACCGTACAGGCGGCTCGTATATGACAACTGTGCAGTTCCACCTGTCCTCAGATTTTATTCCAACAGTATAGTTACCACGTCTTTTTCCAAGGATCTGTCCATTCCAGGGGAACGGATAGGATACGTGGCCGTCCATCCGGATGCGGCTGAGAAGGCGGCGCTCCTGGGCGCTCTGACCCTTGCCAACCGCATCCTGGGCTATGTAAATGCACCTGCCCTGATGCAGAGGGTCGTGGGAGAGGTCCTGGAAGCAAGTGTGGATATAGGAATTTACAGCCGCCGCAGGGAACTGTTTGCAGACGTGCTCAATGATGCAGGGCTTGAATTTGCTATGCCCAGCGGTGCATTCTATTTCTTTCCTAGGTCGCCTATCAAAGATGATACCGAATTTGTCAGGCTGCTACAGGAAGAACTCATCCTGTCGGTCCCGGGTACCGGTTTCGGGGCACCGGGATATTTCCGCCTGGCCTTCTGTGTTGATGATGGAGTCATCAAGAGATCCAGGGATGGGTTCAGGAGGGCGGTGGAGAAAGCTGCTGGTCAGGGGCAGGGGGCCTGAAGTACTGCGGCGAAGAATCCGTCAGGGCCCCCCGTAACAGGAATGGTGAACAGAAAGCCTTCCCGGTCTACTAGATTCCGGGCCTGCCCTTCCAGGACGGAATCCGCCGGCAGCAGGCGCCATGTCCTGTGCTTTTTCAGGAATCCCTCTATTATGTCTGTGGTCTCTTCCGGTTCCAGGGTACAGACAGAATATACGATTCTTCCTCCGGGTTTCACCAGCTCCACAACGGTGGCAAGGAGCCTGCCCTGAAGTTTTGAAAGCTCCAAGATGGAATCCGGAGTCCTGTTCCACTTTATGTCGGGGTGGCGTCTGATGACTCCCAGGCCGGAACACGGGGCGTCCAGCAGTATGCGGTGATAACCTGATTTCAGGTCCTTCATGTTTCCGGATGATAGGTCGAGCCGGATGGCTGAAATGCTGTGAAGGCCCAGCCGCGCCTGGTTCTGTTCCAGGAGTTTCAGCCGTGCCCGGTTTCGGTCGATTGCATGAACTGTTCCTCTGTCTGCCATGATGGCGGCTATGTGGGTGGTTTTTCCTCCGGGGCCTGCGCATGCGTCCAGTACGGTTTCGCCAGGCTCCGGTGCGACCAGAAAAGAGATGAGCTGGGCTGCTTCATCCTGGACCTGAAACCATCCCTGCTCGAATCCGGGTATTGCGGCCGGCGCCCCTCTGTAGTCCTCGAGGATCAGGGCCACAGGGGAGTATAGGCCCGGTTTTACAGAAATGCCCCGGCTTTCCAGGGCCTCCACTGCTTGGTCCACAGTAACCGCTCTGGTGTTGATCCTGAGGGCCAACGGCGCATGTCTGTTGTTGCTGCGGCAGTATTCCATGGCTTTTTCAGGCGAAAATGTCCTGGTCCAGCGCTTTACCATCCATTCCGGATGTGATTGCTCCAGGGCAATACGCCTGACCAGATTTTTCATTCCGACCATGGAGGAATATGTCCCAGGGGGGATTGTACGTGCTTTTTTAGGACCGGACAGTTTTCGCTTGCCAGCCAGTCTCCTGAGAACAGCGTTGACCAGGCCTGATGCCCAGCTGTACCTTGACGATTTTATTCCCCTTACCGCTTCATTGACTGCCGCAGACGGAGGAATCCTGTCCAGAAACAGGATCTGATAGGTCCCTGCCCTTAGGTGATTCATCACGAATCCGGGTAGTTTCCTGGTGTGTGAGTGAAGGTGATGCTTGATGTGCCAGTCCAGGAGCGAAAGCCACCTGATTACACCTGTGACGATTTCGTAGAGAAGTGCCCTGTCCCTTGGATCTGCAAAGATGACGCTTCCTGCGGTTTTTTCCAAGAGGGCGGCAAGAGGAGGCCGGCTGGCAGGGTCAGCTTTTTCCCACTCGTTGAGTACATATACCGCAAACTTCCGGGCGTTGGCCGTGCTTGGCTGCTGCTTCGGCACGGTGGCAGATGATGCCCTGCGGATTCGGATTTCCGGGGTGCGGCCTGGTTTACGAATCAAATCTTGTGCCTTCGGGTATGGGCCTTCCTCTCAGGAAGTCCGCACACGGCATTCGCCTCTTTCCCGGCCAATGGAGTTCCCTAATCTCCAGCAGATCTTTGCCTGTGGCTATGACCAGTCCTTGTGTACCTGTTTTCAGCACCGTGCCGGGTTCTTGTCCAGGTACCTGAGTTTCCAGGACACAGGGAGCATACAGCCTGAGGCGGTTGCCCCGAAGCATGGCATAGGCACCGGGTCTGGGGTCCATGGCACGTATGAGGCAGGCAAGACGGCGGGCAGGTTCTGTCCAGCGGAGTCTAGCCATTTCAGCCTTGATGGGCGGCGCCAGGCTGACGCCTTCTTCCGGCTGAGGAGTGATCACCAGCTCTTCCCGGCGCAGCAGGTCCAAGGCTTCTGCCAGCATGGTGCTGCCCAGTTCAGCCATCCTGGGATACAGCTCGCCAAATGTCTCTTTGGGGCCGATGACAATAGCCTTTTTTAGCAATATCGGTCCGGTATCCATGCCCGCATCCATCTTCATGATTGTAATACCCGTCTCGGTATCTCCATTTATGATGGCCCACTGAATTGGGGCGGCGCCCCGGTATCGGGGCAGCAGAGAGCCATGTACATTGATAGGCATGATTTTGGGGATGTCTAGGAGCTCCCGGGGCAGTATCTGGCCGAAGGCGGCGACCACAAGGAGGTCAGGGGCGCTTGCCCTGATCTGGTCCAGGAAATCAGGTGCACGGACCGTGCGAGGCTGCAGCACCGGGATGCCTGCCGCTTCTGCCAGGACCTTGGCCGGCGGAGGAGTTACCTTCCTGCCGCGGCCTTTGGGTCTGTCCGGCTGAGTTACGACTAGGACCACGGAGTCAGGCCCATTGATCAGCTTTTCCAGACTGGGCACGGCAAATTCAGGAGTTCCCATGAAAACGATCTTGAATGTCTTTGGGGCGGTCATCTGTTCGTTACCTGTTGTGACTTATCAGCGGCGGCAACCGGTTGTCTGTCCGGCTGGAAAGAGGTCTTATCCATTCTGCTGGCGGATCTTTGCCCATTTACGCCTGAAAATGGCCTTTTTAAGGGAGCTCAGCCTGTCCACAAAGCAGATTCCGTAAAGGTGGTCCAGCTCGTGCTGGATGCACCTGGCCATGAGGCCCTCTGCTTCCATCCTGATGGGTTTTCCGTCACGGTCGTATCCTTCAAGCATTACACCGGCAGGTCTTCTGATGGATGCACTGTAACTCGGAACGCTCAGGCAGCCCTCATCCTGTACTTCTTCTCCATATGAATCTATAATTCGAGGATTGATTACCGTTACAGGCTCCGGTGTTTCTCCGGAGGGCGTTATATCCATGACGAAAAGCTGTTTGAGAACACCTACCTGGTTTGCAGCGAGGCCGATACCCTTGGCTAGGTACATGGTGTCAAGCATCTGATCAATCAGTTTCTGCAGTTTGCCGTCGATGTTTTCTACAGGCCGGGCCTTCTGTTTAAGGATCTTGTGGGGGTAAACTAAAATGTTCATGACTGATTCATGATAAGAACTTAATTTTGACCAGGCAACTGCTTTTGTATATTTTGTCCTGTCAATGAGGCCGCATCCTCTCAGAAAAAAACTTTTAGGTTCTGCTGCAAGAGACCTGCGTTTTCTGCTCTCCAGGGGATATCCCAGGAAATCTGCTATAATCTTTATAGGAAACCATTACCAGCTCCATCAGGGGGAGCGTGATTTTCTGTATAGAGGAGTCTTTACGCCGGAACAGTGTGCCTCGCGCAGGAGGAAAAAGGTAAAGGTTGGTGATCTGACAGGCGAACGCGTTGTGATCGACGGACATAATGTTCTGATTACCCTTGAGAGTGCTATCCGGGGCAGGCCTCTGCTGCTGGCTGATGACGGTTTCGTAAGGGATATCAGCCGGGTATTCCGTAGATTCAGGCCATCGGAAAGGACCAGGGCTGCGTGGAGATTTGTAGAAAGGATTTTTTTGGATTATCCTCCCGGGCATGTCACTGTACTGCTTGATGCTCCGCTTCCCAGAAGCAGGGAGCTTGCCGCCAGGATCAGGGACTGGATGGTGACGGCGGGCATGCATGGAGACGCCGAGGCCGTGGCTAGGCCCGAGACCACTCTGCTGGCGGAAGACGGTATCAAGGCTACCGCTGATTCGGCAATAATCGACCGTTCGGGAAGGGTCTTCGACATGGCGGGTCATATAATAATGAGGAGGATGCATATCAGACCTGTAAGGATTCCATGAGCATCCAGGACCATGGAGATTGTCGTTTATCTGATGTTATGATGATGGAGTATTTTAGAGGTGTCATCGCGCCGTTCTGTGCAGCGCTTTTTTTTGTTTCCCTTGCTCCGGCAGCCATTGCGGCTGGTCTGGTGACAGGTTCCGGCAATCCCGGCCATATGGTGGGGAGACTGTGGGCCAGATTGTCTCTCTGGGTTGCCGGTATAGATGTGGAGGTGGAGGGCAGGGAAAATATACCTGAAGAAAAATCTGCAGTGTACGCATGCAATCACGCCAGCCAGTTCGATATTCCCATTCTTTACCAGGCCCTGCCCATCCAGTTCCGCTTCCTGGTGAAGCAGGAGCTTTTCAGGGTCCCGCTCCTGGGAGTAGCCATGAAGAGATCAGGGTATATCCCTGTGGACCGCACCGGAGGCAAGGCCGCGATGCGTAGTCTGATGGAGGCAGCGAGCCGGGTCAGAGAAGGTACATCGATAGTGATTTTTCCTGAAGGCACCCGGAGCCCCGACGGCAGGCTCCGGCCATTCAAGGTGGGGGCCATGCTCCTGGCCATCAAGGTGGGCTGCCCGATTGTTCCTGTAGCCATAAGCGGAAGCCACCGGATACTTCCCAAGGGGAGCCTCAGGGTCAGGCCGGGCAGGAAGGTGAAGGTGCGCATCGGTCCGCCGATCCAGGCCCCTGGCTCTATGCGGCAGATGTCCAAAAATGTCGTTACAGAAGAGGTATGGGATGCCGTACGTTCTATGCTGGATCCTGGGAATCGTCCTGACTGATCCGGATTTCACCGGCGCTGCCGCCTCTCCACACATTCCCTGCACTTCCGTGGGTTCATTCCATGTTTACCTTTCAAATCTTAAAAGGTCCTCTTCACCATGTCGGTTTACTGTGGGATGCTGCAGATTCTGGATGTGTCCCACAAATAGCCACAGGTACACATTTAACGGATGATCCTATTTTTTCCTATGCATTACGGTAAGTGGGCAGAAAAACCGTTCTCAGAGTCAGTATGAAGTTCCTGTACATCGGTGCCGCACGACTGACCACTGTCACGAATCTCGTTTCAGGTCATACACTGAGAGGTGTCTCCTGATAGGAGGTGGAAAAAAAGAAACTTTTTTCCCGGCATATTTTTTCTCTCTTTTCATGTTGCCCGGTAATATCCTGCTGGTAAAAGGATGCAGGCGTTGTTTATCCTTTTTTTCAGGCACGGGGTTTGAAGTGATCTTGTTTCAAGAGAAAGGGAGGATAGCGAGATGTGTTTTGGAGAATACGCCGGTAAACTCTGGAAACGATTGAATCAGCCCCTGCCGCACAGGATTGCAGCCAGGCTTTCTATAGTAGTGCTGGCTTCCTGCCTTGACTATTTTTTTACATGCTATCATTTGAAACATGGTGCTTCGGAGATGAATCCGGTTCTGGCACCGCTTTTCCACGGCGGTCACTATTTTCAGGCGTTCTGGTTGAAGATGGGGCTGACTCTGGGCGGAGTCACGGCCCTAGGGCTCTTCCATTCCAGGCCCCTTGCACTGCGCTCTCTGTTCCTGATAATCTGTATGTATCTGGGAATACTTACCTATCACATAGCTTTCATGTAAACCGGGCTCAGACTCATACTTGACCGGAGAGCTTGTTGTATGCTGCTGTCCCGAGAGATGTACCTGGCTTCTTCGCTTTAAAGGTAGACAAATGCCAATTGATTTAAATAACAGCAGGTTACATAAATATAGTTAGTCAAGAACTGCACCAGCCAAGTTCAGCGGATTCGAAAAAATGTTCGGCATCTGAAGCCGCAAGGGAGGCGCAATTTCACCAAATCTGCCGCATTGTCAGGCACATGAAGTGCCACAGTATGTCTGTTACCCTCCGCCTTACCTCTTTGGCAAACTTGCGAACCTAATTGTCCGGGATGTAAGTTCGTATCTGCTCATATGGCGCTGTATCTATTCTGTTGTCGGATAATCGGAGTTTATCAGGCTCATGCCTGGGAGTGGATGGGACCCAGAAGATTGTGCCGGATGCAAAAAATGCGGTTTGTCCCATGATGAGTTGCAAAGAACCGGTGGAGGACTGAATAGATTGAAAGCCAAAGACTGGACGTCCGACCTGAACGAAGAATAGTTTGATGTTGCGTCTCATCCGTGTTCACCACTGGTGGTGGTTGCCGGCCCTGGAACCGGCAAGACTAGAGTGCTCAGTTACAGGATTGCATATCTCATAGAGACCGGGCAGGCCCGTCCGTCTCAGATTCTGGATATTACGTTCACCAACAAGGCATGCAGAGAGATTTCCAGGCGCGTTTCCGGTCTCCTGAAAGACAGGAAAGGTCCTGTTCCTGAAATAAAGACATTTCACGGCTGGGCCGCCGCCTTCATCAGGCGGCTGAACGGGCCGGAGCGGTTTCTCATGGACGAAAGAGATTCAAAAGAATTATTGGGCAGCGCTACAAGAGACCTGAAGATTCGGGGGTTGGGAAAAAGGAATTGTACGAGATGGTCACCCGGATCAAGCAGGTCTGGCCAGTTCAGCCACTGGAAGACGAGCCTCTCAGCGGGGTATGGCGGGCGTATCCAGCGAAGAATGCGGGGTGTGGGATTATGATGACCTGCTTCATGAGATTCTGAGGGCCCTGGAAGATTCTGAGATCAGGGCAACGTTTCGTGAAAAGAAGCCGGTTCTGTTCATAGATGAGTTTCAGGATGTGAGTCCTATACAATACGCTATAGTCAGGGCCATGGTCGAGAAAAACGGTGCGGTCACGATAATAGGGGATCCAAACCAGGCCATATATGGATTCAGAGGGGCAAGTCCTGAATTCATACATAGATTCATAGACGATTTTGATTTACCTTCAACGGTGTCCCTGACCATTGCATACTGGTGCCCTCAGACTTTTCTGGATGCAGCAGGGGCGGTGCTCCATGGAGCAGATGTCTCAGGACTGAAATCCATTAAGAGAGAGAGTCCTGTGATCAGGATAAGAAAATTATCAGGCCCTGAAAGTGAAGCTGCATGGATCGCGCGTACAGTTGAAAGGATTGTGGGCGGGGTCAGTTTTGAAAGTGTTAATTCCGGACCTCCTGACAATGGTGAACTTCGCAGTCTTTTTGATGTGGCCGTCCTGTTCAGGGCCAATAAACTGGCAAGACCTGTAGCGCGGGCGCTGGAGAATAGGGGCATACCCTTCGCGTGGGCAAGGGCTGGGAATTTCATGGAATCGGCTGAACTCAGATGCGTCTGGCATCTTTGGGAGGCCCTGAAAGGCAGGGACAGGGAGTATAACGCCGCCAGACTTCGCCAGGCGGCTGGGAGACAGGTGAATGATCTCGCCGTAATGGCTGAAAAAGCACGTGCACTGAGAGGTCTGCAGCTTCTGAAATATATCTGTCAGGTCCTGGGTTATGATCCCGGGCTGCCCGTCTCGAATATGGTCAGGCAGTTTCTGCGGGAATTTCCCGACACAGATTTCCCGGCGTTTGTCTCCTGAAGCCACGGTGACCTGGAAAATGTCAGCATAGAGGGGGGCTCTGATTTCAATGCATGCAGCCAAGGGACTTGAGTTCTCAGTAGTTTTTTGGGCAGGATGTGAGGCAGGAATAATCCCGTGGAAGGATGCAGACATGGAAGAGGAAGAGCAGCTGTTCTATGTGGGGTGCACAAGAGCATGGGAAAAGCTGTTTTTGACATGTGCCGGACGAAGGCGGCTGTATGGGCGTCTTTCAACCATGGTGGAAAGCCCTTTCATATCCCGAATTCCCGAAGGGCTGGCTGGAAGAACGGTGGTCCGGAAGAAGAAAGTCCAGAGGAGGGCCAGACAGCTGAGTCTGTTTTGATATGATGTGTTTACCTGCCGAAGATGGGCCCATTAAAAAAGGGACAGCATGCTGTCCCTCCAACAATTGGTATAGTGAAATGCTTAGCAGCCTTCTACTGCTTTGGCCTTGGTCTTTTTGACCTTGACTGCGTCACCTTCCTTGAACTTGCATGCCTTTTTCCCGCAGTCGATTATCAGGTTGTTGCCGTCTATTTTAACTACTGTACCCTTGCATTTGGTGCCGGCCATGCTGACTCCTGCCACACTCATGGAAAAAAACAGGGCCAGGCATGTAGACAAAATCTTTTTCTTCATTTTAAATACTCCTCCTTTAGTTTAATGACCTTGGCAGTCTATTTGTATAATTTTCTACTAATAACAGGTACAATTCTTGTGTCAAGATTTCATCATATAAAGGGGGCCCCTAAGAATCAGGGTTTTTGTTCCGGAACAGGGTGCATGAGAAAAATAACCGCAGGCATTTTAGTGATATTTCAAGGATTATCTTTATTTTTTGACTGCAACGCTGTTATGGGGCAACAGAACAATTTTTTGGAGGTGCCCTGAAGGTTTTTTACGACTTTTCGACATAACACCCTGTATATGCAGGGGATCACAATAAATGCACATATGAAGGGAATGTATTATAATAAATCGGAGGACCAGTTAATTAACTTCAGAATCCAGACATCTTTGAGTGTCAATTTATAGGTCATGTCATCATTTTGTGAAACTACAGAAAGTCTGATCCAGTGCAGCAGGTTCGGCAAAAACTCCGGAAGTATCAGGCTGCTGCTGGATCTTGCATTTAAACTGAATTCAGCATTTCTTCAGGCCGTGGACCTGGACGACATCCTGAAGGCGGTTCTGGTGGGGGTTACAGCCGGTGAAGGGCTCGGATTCAACCGGGCATTTCTGATCACAATGGATGAATGCAGGAAATGCATGCAGGGGCAGCTTGCCATAGGTCCGGCAAGCCACGAGGACGCCGGCAGAATCTGGGGCGAAATTGCTGAGAGGCATCTTTCACTGTTTGAAATCTTGGACGGAGTCAAGGATGTGTTCGCCGATGACGCCCACCCAATCAACAAGCTGGTAAGGAGGGTATGCATTCCTCTGTCAGACATAGGACATCCACTTGTCAGGGCCGTTACTGAAAACAGGGCCCTGCTTGTAGACGGAGCTGACGGACTGGGCGATGTTCTCGGTGCGAAATGTTTTGCTGTTGCCCCACTGTTGTCTTCAGGCCAACCCTACGGAGTTATTCTGGCCGACAATTACTTCAACGGTCTTGCCATATCTCAGGAGGATGTTAATGCCCTGCATCTTTTTGCCGGACTGGCTTCTGTGGCTATCGGCAAGACCAGGATGTGTGAAGTACTGGAAGAGAGGATTCATGAGCTGCGTTGTCTTAATGAAAAAGTTGAACGTGATAAGAATCATCTGGTGGCAGTGGAGAGGTTCGCAGCCCTGGGGAGAATGGCCGATCAGCTCATTCACGAGATGAGAAATCCTCTTTCGGTGATAGGCGGAGTAGCAAAGATAATTGCAAAAAAGGTCGAGAATCGCGGAATCAAGAGCCATGCACAGACCATCATCAAGCACAGTGAGCGGATCGAAACTATCCTGGACGAGGTCTTTGATTTTGCCCATGTTCCGTCAACTATGAGTCTTGAGCCGGTTGACGTGGGCGAGCTTCTGGATGCTTCCAGGGCACTTTTCCAGCTGGAACTTGAAAGACACAATATAGCATGGCGTGATTATCTGCCTGATCCGGCTCCAGTCCTGCAGCTCGATCGTATCTATTTTCAGCAGGCCCTTATGAACATATTGAAGAATGCCGTTGAAGCCATGCCTGAAGGCGGGCTACTGATCGTATCTGCTGTGGATACGGAGAGAGCTCTGGAGATTCGTGTCATGGATACAGGTCTGGGAATGGCCAGGGGGCACCTGAGCAAGGCCGACGAGCCGTTTTTTACCACTAAGGTCCACGGTATGGGCCTTGGGCTCAGTATGGCAAAGAGGGCAGTGGAAATGCACAAAGGTCTGTTGACCTTGATCAGAAACAGGTTTGGCGGCACTACTGTGAATATCGTATTGCCCCACGGCGGAGATGAAGAAGGCGGCCGGGATGCGGAAGGCGTCTCTGATGCATAGATCCTGCCGTACCTCAGCATCTAAGAAATGATCGGTCTGATAGATACCCACGTGCATTTGGACATGTCTCCGTTGTCTGAAGATCCGGACGGCGCAGTGAGGCGTGCGGACAGGGAAGGGGTGAGGCAGATTATTTCCATAGGCATAAATGTCCACAGCTCCAGAGAAGCTGTCCGGCTGGCAGGCCGTTTCCCCCGGGTTTACGCATCTGTGGGAATTCATCCGCACGATGCGAAATCGGTTACAGAGGAACATTACAGAGAATTGCTCAGGCTGTCTCGAGACCCGAAAGTTGTCGCATGGGGTGAAATCGGTCTGGATTTCGCCAAGGAATACTCCCCTGCGAAGCTCCAAAAGCGGGTGTTCAGGCGTCAGCTCGCCCTGGCGTCGGAAGCCGGGCTTCCAATCATTATTCACGACAGAGATGCACACGACGAAATGCTGGAAGTGCTTGCCGATACGGTTGCCGGGCAGCCCATAGCAGGAGTTGTTCACTGTTTTTCAGGAGACAGGGAGGTTGCCGGACGGGTTATTTCCCTTGGACTCTACATATCTGTGACAGGCATAGTGACCTTTCCCGGGGCCAAAGAGCTGAGAGAGGTAGTCCGGTATTTACCTCTTGACAGAATACTGATAGAGACCGATTCACCCTTCCTGTCCCCAGTGCCTTTCCGCGGGAAGCCGAATGAGCCTTCAAGGGTGGTATATGTCGCCAAGGAGATAGCAACTATAAAAGGGATTCCCTTTTCCGAGGTCGCACAATGTACAAGCAACAACGCCAGACTCCTTTTCGGACTGCCGCGACTCTGATACTGGCTTCCGGCTCTCCCCGGAGACGGGAACTGCTGGCCTGCCTGGGTCTTGAATTCCAGGTGTTTCCCTGCCCTCTTGCTGAACCTGAGCCCGGATCCCGAGATGTCCCCATGGAATTCGCCCTTCAGAATTCCCGCCTCAAGGCGGCAGAAGTGGCAGATGCTTTCTCGGACGGCGTAGTCCTGGGAGCTGACACCATAGTTGTCATGGAGGGGACAATTATGGGTAAACCCAGGGACAGGAAACATGCGCTGGAAATGCTTTCCTCACTTGCAGGCAGGTCTCATGAGGTCATTACAGCCTGTTGTCTGATTATGCCGGGTGGCCTCAGGACGGTTCAGTTTTCGGTGAGCACCACGGTCTGGCTGGCGCCGCAGGATGAAGATGTGCTAAGGGCCTATGTGGATTCAGGAGAACCGCTGGACAAGGCGGGGAGTTACGCTGTCCAGGGGATGGGGGCTTTCATGGTGAAGCGTATTCAGGGTTCATATACCAATGTTGTGGGGCTGCCCATGTGTGAGTTGGTCAGTACTTTGAAGGATCTGAATGTGCTTGAGGTCGCTGGAAGGGGGGCGGCCCCGTCATGATTTCCGAGAGGCTCCAGGATGTCCGGCAGCGTATTGCTGAAGCGGCTGCGAGAAGCGGACGCAGCGAAAATAATATAAAACTGCTGGCTGCAAGCAAGACTGTGTCTGTAGATCGTATAAGGCAGGCCATAAGTTCGGGGCAGATGCTGTTTGGTGAAAATTACGTTCAGGAGGCCAGGAAAAAGATTGAGAGCCTGGGGGACCTGAAGGCCGGCACGGTGTGGCATTTCATAGGGCATCTTCAGAGAAACAAGGCTCGAACAGCGATCCGCCTGTTTGACTGCATAGAAAGTCTGGACAGTCTGCGGCTTGCGGCTGCCATTGACAGGCACGCCCAGGCGGCAGGAAAAAAAATGCCTGTCTTTGTGGAAGTGAATGTGGCAGAAGAGGCGAGTAAATCAGGTATTCCTCCTGAACAGCTGAGGAGTTTTCTCCAGGAGGTGGCCGCGCTCCAGGCGGTTGAGGTGTGCGGCTTGATGACCATGCCTCCGTGGGATTCTGAACCCGAGGCCTCCCGGCCCTGGTTCCGCATCCTCCGACAACTGAAAGACGAGATGAACGATATCTTTTCTGGTCAACTGCGGCTGGAAGAACTTTCCATGGGGATGTCTGCCGATTTTGAAATAGCGATAGAAGAAGGTGCTACAGTAGTGCGCATAGGCACTGCACTGTTTGGAAATAGACCTGAAAAAAATTTAGCAAGTAGCCTGTCCTAAAAATGATCTTTTTGCCGATTTCAGTGTTGTGGAATTTGACAATGCTCGAAATATCAAATGGATACCAGGATAAGATTTTTCTGGCATCAGGATCTCGAATGAAAATCCTCATTTTTTAACAGGCACCGGAAATAAACAAAGACATAAGGTGGTATGATGTTTGACGTTTTTATCAAGACTCATTTTTCAGCAGCCCATTTTCTCCGCAATTATCCAGGTGACTGTGAGAATCTTCACGGCCATAACTGGGATGTTGAGGTGGTGGTGAGGACCGAAGCACTCAATGAGATCGATGTGGGCATAGATTTCAGGGATTTAAAAAAAATCGTCTATTCCATAATGGATGAACTGGACCATACCAATCTCAATGAACATCCCGGTTTTCAGGAAATAAATCCCTCGTCTGAAAGGCTTGCCCAGTATATTTTTGACCGTCTGGACAGTCAGCTTGATCGATACAGTGGGGTGGAGCCAGCACAGGTTACTGTCTGCGAGACCCCGAAGACCGGAGTGACATACTGGAAAAACGTATAAAGTCGTGGAATCCTGTTCTTCAGAGCTTCTGGTCAATGAGATATTTGTCAGCCTGCAGGGCGAAGGAGACTGGTCGGGATGGCCGTGTTTCTTTGTGCGCCTGACGGGGTGCAACCTCAGGTGCCTTTATTGTGATACCGTATATGCGTATGACAGCGGAAAGAAACTGAGCATTGACGGTATTATTGAGGCATGGCGTTCAAGCAGGGTTCCTCTCGTCCAGGTAACCGGAGGGGAGCCGCTGATTCAGCAGGGGACGATGCATCTTGCCAGCCGGCTGATTGAACAGGGCGCTGTTGTTCTTCTGGAAACAAACGGTTCGCTGCCGATTGACGGCCTCCCAAAAAGGGTGATAAAGGTCTTGGACAGGAAAACCCCGGGAAGTGGCATGGAGAGGCTGTGGTGTCGAGAGAATATCAGGCTGCTTGGCAGGGGCGACCAGCTGAAGTTCGTTATAACCAATCGTAAGGATTATGAATGGTCAAAAAAAGAGTTGAATAATCTGGATGTTCCGGACAATGTGCAGGTTCTTTTCTCTGCGGCCGCTGATCTGCTGTCTCCGCGTGCACTGGCAGGCTGGATCATTGAAGACAGGCTGCCTGTGCGGTTTCAGATGCAGCTGCACAAAGTTCTGTGGGGTGATCAAAGAGGCGTGTAGCAAGGCAAAAATCGTTGACATTGAGACCCAAATAATGTAAAAGCAGAAGTTAGAAATTTCTGAATGGGGCTTCATTTATTTTAACATGCTATAATTACTGAATAATTAGCCTGTTGGGGGAAGGGGGCAGAGTTATGATAGATGTAGATATCTCGTTGTTTGTGGAGATTATCTCTGTTTTAATCCTGATGGTTCTTCTCAATTCGATGTTGTTCAAACCGGTGAGGCGGATGCTGGAAGAGCGTGAAGCCAAGATGTCGGCAGTAGAGAGTGATATCGAAAAATATCACAGAAATGCTGAGCAACTGGTGGAGAATTACAACAATAAGCTGGCTGAGGCCAGGGCCGCTGGGCAGCAGGAGCGTGACCGGCTGGCTGCCGAAGCGAGAGAGGAGGAGCGTCAGCTTGCAGAGGCCAGCTCTAAGGAGGCTGCTGCCAGAAAGGAAGAGCTTTTGGCAGGCCTGTCGGCCCAGGTGGAGACGGCAAGGAAAGATCTGGATGCCAAGGCGGAGTCGTTTGCTGTGGAAATAGCGCAAAAGCTTCTGGGGAGGGCTGTGTAAATGTTGAGTATGAAATCGGATTCAGTCGGAAGCAGGCCGCTGGTAGCAGTTCTTTTATTGGTTTTCCTGCTGTCGGTTTCCGGACTGGCATGGGCTTCGTCCGAGGCGGGCCACGGTGCAGCATCCGGCCGTGAGGCTCCTGTTGCCGCCGGTGAGGTCGTTAATGGCGGACACGGCGATGCGGCGGGCCACGGAGCTGGTGAAGCAGGCGGGCACGGTGAGGGGGCTCACCATGGAATTACGCACAGCCAGGTGATGATGTTTGTCTGGCACTGCCTCAGCTTCTCTATTCTGGCCTTGGTTCTGGTGAAATTTTTGAGGAAGCCCATTTCGGACGGCCTGAAAGGCAGGACTGAGTCGATAAAGGCAGGTTTTGAAGAGCTGGAGGCAAGACGGACCGAGGCGGAAAGGAGGTACGCCGAATACGAAAGGAAGCTTTCTAATCTTGATGCAGAGGCGGACCGTATCCTCAAGGTTTTTACCGAGCAAGGGATTGCAGAAAAAGAGAAAATTATTT
>DTYO01000088.1 GCA_012961845.1 Thermodesulfobacteriaceae bacterium | reverse complement strand
TATCTCCGGCTGAAAAGCAATTACTTATCACCGATGGTATCTGTTCCCCATGGGGTGAGGGCAACGACCAGAATGCAGATTTTGGTTTTGATTACACCAACAATATAACTGGAGAAAACAATGACGAATCAAGCAATTAAATTTTATCTGCCCATTATGGCGCTCATCCTTGTACCAGCTCAGGGATTTACAGCGGAAGATGTTTTTGAAATGGGAACCATGACTGTTACTGCCACAAAATCCGAAAAAAATATTGATGGTGTAACAGCTTCAGTCGAAATTATTACCAGCAAAGAAATTCAAACAATTGGTGCTGCAAATCTTAAGGATATTTTTGAAAAAACACCAGGTCTGTCTCTACAGTATGGAACCTTTCCGGCAGCCAGTTCTGCTTCCAAAAGTTCCGTTTCCATCAGAGGACTTGGTGGAGCAGGAACACTCTTTCTGATTGATGGCAGGCGAATGGCAGGGGAAGTGAAAAATCCATACGATCTTGACCGTATTCCTGCCGGCATGGTTGAACGGATTGAAATTATAAAAGGTCCCATGTCAGTGCTGTATGGAGCCGATGCCACTGGTGGTGTGATTAATATTATAACAAAACAGCCTGAAAAAGCTTTTGCGGGAAGTATAAATGTAAGAGGTGGAACGAATAAAGATGGTGATGGTTCCATGCTGAATGGTGATGTGTCGGTTCGCGGAAAATCAGGAAAGTTTGGTTACAGTGTGTATGTGGATGTGTTGAACACTGACTCGTATACAGAACGGGAAAACACCAGAACCCGTATCAAGACGCCTAACGGACTGGTACCACCATCAAGGCATCCAAGTCCGGCAGTGAACCGGATCAAGGACAGTTATGATGTGGATGTCAGTTATCGTGAAGAATCGGACGTATTCACTATAGGTGGACGATCCACGTATGAGATTTTTGAATCAACTGTGGTTGGTGTGGAGTTTAATTATTTTACTGAAGAACGTGACGGTGACTACCGCTCAGCCTTTTTCCCCACAGGAATATCTCCTGCACCGGGAAAACGAATTCCGGCCTTTGATACTCCCGTACATTCCCATGATGATAACTGGCGGCGTGATATAGGGCTTGATCTATCTTCAAATCTGAGCAGTGATTTAACCCTGAATCTACGGGTATATAACTCCTTTTACGAGAAACGTAATACCACAACAGCTCTAAACTGGCAGGATGCCGGATTCCAGAGTCAGGCAGCTTCCGAAAACCTGGGCATGAGTGCTGATGTGGATATCTGGTCCTACGAGGCGTATGCAGTCTATGCTCCTGGTGAAAGTCATCTTCTTACCGGTGGCGGTGAATACAGGGATGAACAGCGGGATGCCACTGTTTTTAATCAAAGGGGGACATTTGAAACCAGGGATGTTGATTACACGGCAGTTTATCTGCAGGATGAATGGCAGATTACGGACTCTTTGAGTGCAACATTTGGTGGGCGCTACGACGTTATTTCCAATGCTGATAACAAGGCAACCTTTAAGGTTGGTCTGGTAAATAAATTTGATGAACTCTGTATTCTGCGCGTAAATTTTGCTCAAGGCTATCGTACACCTGATATTCGTGAACTCTATATCAGGAAAAATACTCCGGCAGGTGCACAGCGGGGTTCCAGTGTGGCCGATCCAATGCTTGGCAAACAGCCCTTTGATCTTGAACCGGAGTTTGTGAACACCTACGAGCTTGGCTTGAGTGGGCGGAAGAACGGTTTTCATTATTCAGCTGCACTTTTTTACAATGATATTGCTGACAAAATTGAAAAAGTCACTAAAAATCCTGGAACTCCCCGAACCTACTTTACCTTTGAAAACATAAGTGATGCCACCACAAAAGGCATTGAGCTGGCCGTGGGATATGATTTTGAATTTGGTCTTGGCCTTGATCTTAACTGGTATGAACTGGACACGGAAAATGATCAGACAGGAAAAGATCTTGAATTTAATCCTGACAGGCAGGTCTCAGCTACTGTCAGTTTTCGAATGGATCGTTTTGAAGTCTGGGCCATGGGAAAATATGTAGGTAAACAATACGCTCCTCAGGCACAGAGTCAATGGGTTGACTCCTATTTCACAGTTGATGCAGGAGCTAGCTACGCACTTGGTCAGGACAAAGAGTACGAGCTGTATGGCGGTGTGAATAACATCTTTGACGAATCGGTGGATAAATTGATTGGCTCGAACGTTGGGCCATATTTTTTTGCAGGACTACGGGTCAATTTTTAAGCATGGAATCGAATGCATGGAGAGGGGTAATGATAAACGAACAAAAAAATCGTAGCGATATTTATTGTATGTTTTTTTTCGGTCTGTTGTCTTGTGCAATTGTTGCCATGATTGCCAGAGATCTGGTTGGGATAGTGACAGATCTTTGGTATGGATTTGGAAATGTAATGATGGAGTTTTTCTCGGTTATAGAGCAGCTTCCGATATAACAGAATGAAAGAGTGTGAAGAGGTGAAGAAAGGATTAGGGACAGGCAGGTTATTTAGGTTCATTTCTTCCTGTTCCGATAGCATTTAACAGGACTGACCTGAAGAAAATCATCCAGCACATCTGATTGTCCAGCCGGCTGTTTTCTGTATGCGAATCGGTAGATTCTCAGCGAAAGGAGAGCCCAGTAACATGGCCCGCATACCCAGGATGATCGTCAAAGGAGAGCCCGCCGTATATCACGTCATGTCGAGGACCGCTCTAGACGGCTTCGTTATGGGAGACGTGGAGAAAGACTACCTGATGAAACTCATC